>JABGTK010000090.1 GCA_018647265.1 Candidatus Neomarinimicrobiota bacterium
ATCACGTAGCCATCTTGGATTGGAATGCCGTATGATTTAAAAATATCCTTCCCCTGGTATTCATGAATTTTCATGGATTAGTTCCTAACTATTGTTCCGTTATTTCCGTTAATTGCTTCTTTCACACCTTCGATTGAGGTGATAACCACTTTATCTCCATGATGTTTCAGGAAATATAAAGCAGCTTGAATTTTTGGTCCCATACTGCCGGCCTGGAAATGGCCTTCTTCATTATAAGTTTTTGCTTCAGATGCTGTTATTTCGGTCAATTGTTGTTCCTCATTCGTGCCGAAATTTAAACATACTTTATCTACATCTGTAATAATCCAAAGTTCATTCGCTTTGATGACACGCCCCAACAAGGCTGCGGATAGGTCTTTATCCACCACAGCATCGAGACCTTCGATATTCCCATTTTTATCCAAATAAGCGGGGATACCACCTCCACCGGATGCAATAACAATAATGCCATTATCCACCAATGTTTGGATCGATTTACCATGCTCAATATATTGGGGTAGTGGACTGGGAACCACTTGACGCCATTCACCTGGATTTTGTTCTTTAACTGTCCAGCCAAATTTTTCAACCATTTTATTAGCTTCTTCTTTTGGGAATCGCTGACCGATATATTTTGATGGATTTTTGATGGATGGATCATTCGCATCCACGATTGTTTGGGTTATCAGTGTAACCACTTCGCGATCAATTTCTTCCAATTTCAACGAATTTTGCAGGGACTGTTGAATCATGTATCCAATGGAACCTTGGGTTTCTGCGACACAAATGCCCAAGGGTAGAGGCGGCACATCGCTATGGGTCAATTCCATGCGAAATAATTCATCCCCCACCTGGGGGCCGTTTCCGTGAGTGAGACAAATGTTGTATCCCAATGTGACAAAATGCATAATGGCATCAAGACTTTCCCGCGTATGGGCGAATTGCTGGTGAATTGTACCCGCTTCACCTTTGGGAGAGAGGGCATTGCCCCCCAATGCAATTATAACAGATTTTTCCATAGATAGTTTAAATGATTGTGTGGATTTTATTCTTCACCCATAAATGGATATCGAAAATTCTTTGGTGGATCGAAGGTTTCTTTAATTGTCCGCATGGATATCCAGCGAATCAAATTGAATATGGATCCTGCTTTGTCGTTTGTTCCGGAAGCGCGGCTGCCCCCAAATGGCTGTTGACCAACAACAGCACCGGTGGGTTTATCATTGATATAGAAATTCCCTGCGGCGTGTGTTAGTTTTTCTGTTGCATCATTTACCGCTTCACGATCTTGTCCCCACACACAGCCCGTTAAAGCGTAAGGTGAGGTGGTATCTACTAGTTTTAGGGTGGCTTCCCAATCTTTGGGATTATAGAGATAAATGGTAAGAACAGGTCCAAAGATTTCTTCGCACATGGTGGTGAATTTTGGATTGTCTGTTAAAATCGTTGTCGGTTCAATGAAATAACCAACGGAATCATCGCAATTACCCCCTGTGATTATTTCAGCATCGGCTGCTTCATTGGCACCCTTAATGAAATCTGAAATTGAATCAAAAGCTGATTTGTCAATCACCGCATTCATGAAGTTTGAGAAATTTTCCGGATCACCCATTTTGATTTCATTCACCTGTTTCACATATTTCTTTTTCAGTTCAGGCCAAATGGTTGTTGGGATATAAGCACGAGAGAGAGCCGAACATTTTTGCCCTTGATATTCAAAGGCACCCCGAACCATAGCCGTTGCCAGTGCATCCACATCGGATGATTCATGGGCGATACAAAAATCTTTTCCGCCGGTTTCACCAACAATTCGTGGGTATGATTTATAATTGGCAATATTTTCACCAACTGTTTTCCACATACCTTGAAATACTGCTGTAGAACCGGTGAAATGGACGCCCGCCAAATTTGGGTCACTCATAACATTAGGGCCAACTTCTCTACCGGAGCCGGGAATGAAATTGATAACACCATCGGGAACACCTGCTTCTTTAAATAATTTCATCATAAAGTGGGCGCTATACACTGCGCTTGAGGCCGGTTTCCACAAGGCAACATTTCCCATAAGGGCCGGTGCTGCGGGGAGGTTTCCGGCGATGGAAGTAAAGTTAAATGGTGTGACCGCAAAAATGAAGCCTTCTAAAGGTCGGTGTTCTAGCCGGTTCCACATACCATCGGGAGAATAGGTGGGCTGTTGGCTATAAAGATCCTGAGCATACCAACAGTTAAAGTTCAAAAAGTCGATCATTTCGCAAGAGGCATCAACCTCCGCCTGGAAAGCATTTTTACTTTGGCCGAGCATAGTCGCTGCGTTAATTGTTTGATCATTATGGCGCTGGAGGATGGTGGCCATTTTCTTAAAGATTGCCGCACGAGATTCCCATGGCATCTTGGACCAAGTTTTCCATGCATCCATGGCTGCATCAATAGCCATTTGCACTTCTTTTTTCCCCGCCATGTGGTAATGACCGAGAACATGATTATGGTCATGGGGAATGCGCATTTCACCCATATTACCCGTTTTGATTTCTTGTCCACCAATAATAAGGGGTACTTCAATCTGCTGGGATTTTAAATCTTGGATGCGCGCTTTCAGGGCAGCCCTCTCCGGAGTTCCAGGGGCATAGGATAAAATCGGTTCATTAACAGGTTTGGGAACGATAGCTTTAGCGTTTTGCATTAAGGCCTCAGTTAATTAAGAATTTTAAGGTCAAAAAAAGCTTGGGAATTTATTGGTTAAAAAGGGAGGATTCAAGTGATGGAAGTAGTATTGTCATTGCGAGAGGTTTCGCCTCAGGCAGAACAGCGAAGCAATCCCGTATGGTCAAGTAGAGGATTGCCGCGACCCACAAAATGCGGGTTTCGCAATGACAAAAGGAGTGATGGATTAATGGAGGTTTGAAATGATGAGTGCGCCTGTCCGCCCTTTTTTTTATTCGGGTTGATACCTAGGTCAACCCACACAATATTTATTGAACTTGAACAGGACGCAACGTCCTATTCAGAGAGATTGGAATTCAAAAGAGATGTATTAAGAAATCGAATCTAAAATCGAAACCATATCTTCTTTTTCAGAGGCAGAAACGAGCGCTTTTCGCATAGGACTGGCCCCATCAAATCCGCGGATATACCACCCGAAATGTTTTCGCATAAGGTTGATGCCAACCCGTTCACCATGCCAATCAATCATATGATTAAGGTGTCTTTTGCAACAGGCGACTTTATCATAAATCGACGGTTGATCTGGAATTGGTTGTCCTTTATATAATGCAACCGCGTCCCTAAAAAACCATGGATTCCCTAACGCACTACGCCCTACCATTACCCCATCACACCCAGTTTCATCAAACATTTTCATTATATGGTCGGGCGTTTTAATATCTCCATTACCAATAACGGGCAAGGATGTAGATTCTTTCAGTGCTTTGATTAATGTCCAGTCCGCAGAACCGCTATAGCTTTGTTTGGTAGTTCGTGGATGAAGAGCAATAGCTTTGACGCCGATTTTTTCTAGTCTAGGTCCTACTTCTGGCACGACAATTGAACTGGAATCCCAGCCCGCGCGCATTTTTACTGTTACGGGCACTTCAGGAACCGATTCCACAACGGCTGAAGTTATATCATCCATTAAACATAAGTCCCTTAATGCTGCAGAACCAGCACCTCGCTTGGTTATTTTCGGCACGGGGCAGCCATAGTTGATGTCCAGTATGTCGGGAGAAAATTTATCAACAATCATACGAGCAGCACGGCTCATAACCTCTGGGGAATCTCCAAAAATTTGGATGCCGATTGGTCGTTCAAAAACTGTGAATTTAATCATTTGCCATGTTTTGGCATTTTCTCTGATTATGCCATGGGCAGAAACAAATTCAGAATAAACGACTCCGGCGCCTTGCTCTTTACATAAAACGCGAAAGGGGTAGTCCGTCACCCCTGCCATTGGGGCCAAGAGGATGGGTGTCTCTATATTTAGGTTGCCGATTTGCATGAATCAATTTAATGAATTCAAAACGTGTTAAATAATTCTTTCAAGCGGAATTTAAAAGCAATATATTTGCTGGCTTTATTAGACAATAAAATAGCAGTTTGAGGAATTATGAGTAGAGTTTGTGACGTAACAGGAAGAAAACCCATGTTCGGGAACAATGTGAGCCATGCCCACAACAAAACCCGTCGTCGGTTTGATATTAACCTGCAGAAAAAAAGATTTTGGTTAGCGGATGAAAACCGCTGGATTACCCTCAATGTTTCCACACAGGGCTTACGGCTTATTGATAAGATAGGTATTCGTAAAGTTTTGAATAGAATGAAAGCTGACAAGAAAAAAGTTTAACTTTATATTATACGATCAATAGATCCTCCTTTGGTTAAAAAACCCTCGTCTTTTGGCGGGGGTTTTTTGTTTTTTGACAACCAAATGAGCAATTATAAGTACGTATTGTGATGCGTCTTTACTCCAAAAAAAAAGATCCTCCCGCGGTTAACAGGAGGATCTTCATAGCAAGGATGTGCCTCGCCTACCAAGAAAACAAGAACTAGACGATTAGTCGCTAGATATGTTTTTATTCATGCTGTCGTCTAATGAATGCGGGTACTTCCAAATCATTCCCGTAAATGGGTGGATTTGTGTCATCAAAAAACATGGTTGCTTTTGGTTTTTCAATCTCAGGTTCTTTTGGGATTAACTCTTCCTGATAAGATTGCTGATGTAATGGTACATTTTCTTTTTCCGCAAGGATTCTAGTTTGAGTAGGTGTCACTTCTTTATGTTCGTTATGGTTACTTCGTAAATCATCAACCACAAGTTTACGGTTAAACCCCGTGGCAATTACTGTTACTTCGATGGAATCACTCAGAGTTGGATCTATTACTGCGCCAAAAATGATATTGGCATCCTTGCCCGCTTCTTCAAAAATAATTGAAGTTGCTTCGTCCACTTCCATAAGTGTCATTTCAGGACTGCCGGTAATATTCACCAATACACCTTGGGCGCCGGAGATAGAAGCACTATCCAGCAGTGGACTCGAAATAGCTTGTTGTGCGGCCAATACGGCTCGTTCTTCTCCATTAGCTGTTCCAGTCCCCATGACAGCTTCACCCATGTTTTTCATGACTGTTTCAACATCGGCAAAATCAAGGTTGATTAATCCATGAACATTGATTAGATCAGATATTCCTTTGGATGCATGATGAAGAATGGAATCCGCCAATTTAAATGCTTCCACAACCGTTGTACTCTTATCTACAATAGACATGAGTTTTTGATTTGGAATAGTAATAACTGTATCACAAGCTTTTCGCAATTCAGTTACACCGGCCAACCCACGATTCATCCGTTTTGGTCCTTCAAAATTGAAAGGAACTGTTACAATTCCTACAGTCAGAATTCCCATTTCTCGGGCGAGTTGTGCTACCACAGGCGCAGCGCCTGTTCCGGTACCACCGCCCATACCGGCTGTGATAAAAACCATGTCCGCTCCTTCTAACATGGATTTCATAACTTCTTGGTCAGCCTCCATGGCATCTTTACCAATTTCTGAACGGGCGCCAGCACCTAATCCTTTGGTAAGATTTTTTCCAATCTGTATTTTATTTTCAGCACCATTATTATCTAGATCTTGGGCATCTGTATTAATAACAATAAAATCGACACCGGTCATTCCGGCTTGGATCATGCGATTAACTGCATTTCCGCCGGCACCACCTACGCCGATAAGTTTGAGGTTTGCTTTTTGTTCAGCTAGACTATTGAATTCAAATAGCATAGTGATTCTCCTTTTCTTCGTTTCTTGGTATGTGATTTATTATTTTTTTCATTAAAAAAAATCTTTTACTAATTCTTTCAATTTGTCGAATGCACCTTTGATTGAGGTACCTGTTTTTTGGATGAGGGAAAGGTCATCGCCAAAGATTTTCCATTGTGCCAAGCCAATAGCACTCGCGTAGATCGGACTGCTGGCAATATCCACTGCACCGCTAATATTATTAGGCTTTCCTATGCGAACAGGCATATTGATGGTTTCTTGGGCGAGTCCAACGAGGTTTTTTAATTCTGAGCCGCCACCAGTAAGAACCATGCCATATGTCAATTTATCTTTTATATCAGCGCGGGATACTTCGCGCATAGTCAATTGTAGGATTTCAACCATTCGTGCTTCCACATATCGGGATAATTCATGTTCAGAAACTTTGCGTTTTATTTGTCCATTTTGTGCCGGCAGTTCAAAGTCCAGGGCAGGAGATGACATTGATGCTTTTGCAGAACCATAAGTCTTTTTTATATTTTCTGCTTCATCAATTCCCACTTGAAGCATTACAGCAATATCATTTGTAATGCTTGCAGCGCCAATACCTAAGGTAGCTGTGTGGCGAATGCCACCTTCATGGTAAACCACGATATCCGTAGTAGTGGCACCTATATCTACGCAAACTACACCGAGATTTTTTTCATCCTCCACCAATGTGGCGATGCTTGAAGCCAGCCCTTGATAAACGATTCCATCAACTGCCACTCCTAATTCTTCCGCACAACTAGCTAAGTTTGTGGCAGCGGTGGTTGCAACTGTGATTAAATGGACACGGGCTTCCAAGCGTCTTCCCGTCAATCCAACCGGGTCTTTAATAGAATCCATGGTATCGATGACGTATTCCTGAGGAAGCACATGAAGAATATCACGATCAACCGGGAGGGATATAGCTTTTGCCAAGTCCAAGACCCGATGGACGTCTGCCGCTGTAATATCATGCTGTATAGACACATTTGAATTGCCGTTATTTCCAATCGCAATGGCACCTTGTGTATTGATTCCCCGGATGTGATCCCCGGAAATTCCAAGGGACAGTTTTTGCACATTAATATCAGCCATTGTTTGGGCTTCCTGAAGCGCATGATCCATCTCTTCTATGAGTTGATCTCGATGGGTGATTGATCCTTTTTTAATTCCAGTAGCGGGAGAAATACCTACACCCAATAATTTTATACTATCTGAATTGGGATCCACCTCAGTTATAGCGCAACAGATTTTATTGGAACCGACGTCTAAACCGGTCTGTATGTATTTCTCCTGGTTTCGATTGGAGCGAATCATGTCCACTCTCGGGCTACCAGCTGTTTCTTATACCGCATATCCAGCAACCTGTAGTCGGTTAACTGGCGTTGTCCTAAAGCATTATCAAAATTTTTCAATATATTTAATTTGAGTAAAATATCCTTTTTCCCAAGAATGACTCGTGTGGGTCGATCCGCTAGAATAAGGACATATTCATCATCCTTGTTTAAAGTTAATTCAGAAATATTTTCATATAGTTTGGGATACCCATTGGAAATCTTAGTTAGAATATTGACAGCTTCTTTCACTTTGATTGAATAGGTTTTTTCTCCTTCTGGATAGAGATCTTTAGCCGAGTTAAATCCGGAT
The DNA here is from genome assembly GCA_018647265.1 of Candidatus Neomarinimicrobiota bacterium. NCBI lineage: Bacteria > Pseudomonadati > Fidelibacterota > Fidelibacterota bacterium. The sequence goes on from JABGTK010000090.1 coordinate 7,422, forward strand.
AAAATTGGTATAAGGGCACTATGGCTGTACGCATGATCCGGGAGAACAACACCTTCATCATCGATCATTAATAATGATTCCAAATTCAGTATGGCCAAAGGCTGCCGTTCTACAATATTTATTCTCAATTGATTGGGATAGTGGCGACTGACTCTTGCCGCCTTCACGAATGGATTAGTCTCAATTGATTCAGCAATCTCTCCCAAATCCGCATCATGAATTGATTGAATATTAAATTTATCAATAATCTTTTGGTAATCTGCTTTTTCTAAAATTTCATAGCCACTAATGCGAATTTTGTTCATATCAAATGATTGCCGATAGTTGGCCCATTTAGCGGCACCCAAAAATGTCAGGAGAAATAAAAGAGTTAGACCGGCGCCAATGATCTGCCTCATAGAAATATTTTGTTTTTTCTTTTTGCTCATACGTCAAATGTCCCCATTTTAAATCCCAAAGTTTTTACCTCTAAATCCAACATGATACCAAATTTGCCCTGGACAGTTTCCCTAGCTAAACGAATAAGTTTAACAATATCCTTTGCTTTAGCTTTACCATGGTTTACAAAAAAGTTGGCATGAATCGGAGAAATTTCAGCATCACCAATTTTTATTCCTTTTAGTCCTGCTTTATCAATAAAGTATCCCGCTGCACCCTCAGATGGATTTTTGAATACACTACCAGCAGAACGAAATTTCAGCGGTTGAGATGCTTTCCGTCCGCCACTTGCCACGGATCGTTTTTCCATAACTGTTTTTTCATCGCTTTGAATCAGTTCAAATTCTGCGCTGACAACAATCTCGTCAGTAGGGAAGGTCGAGTGTCGGTAGCTGAAAGAAATGTCTCCGGGTTGATACTGCATTTCATTACCCGCCATAGTCATCACATTAACATGTTTCAGGTAGTTTGAAATTTCACCACCGAACGCGCCAGCATTCATGACCAATGCACCGCCCAATGTTCCAGGGACGCCAATTAAACTTTCTACTCCCGAAAGGTGGCGGCTTATGCATTCCTTAACCATTTTACCTAACATTACACCGGATTCCGCTAAAATATTTGCACCATTGATTTCAAGGTGATTAAATGATTTCCCCAATGTAATTACCAAGCCGTCAATTCCTTCATCAGCCACTAGTAAATTTGAACCAGAACCTACGAAATATGTAGGAATGTCATGAGCCTTTGCAAACTGAAGCATCTCTGCCAAGTCGGCTTTATCCTTTGGTGTAACATAAGCTCTTGCCGGGCCGCCGATACCATAGGAGGTATGTTTTGACATTAATTCATCTTTCAGGTATGTGCCTTTTGTCATTGTATTCAATGTTTCCATGGGATCCACCTCAGGCAGCCACTTCTTTACTATTTAAATGATCAAAATAAGATTGGCCATAGCGCCAAATTGTTCCAGCGCCAATGGTGATGACCAAATCATTTTCTTGGACAATATTATCTAAGGCATCTTGAAGGTCATCCAACTCAGGAATATAATGAGCTTGTTTATGGCCGGCAGAGCGGGCGGCATCAAATACCAGTTTACCCGTCACGCCTTTTATGGGTTTTTCCCGGGCAGGATAAATATCTGTTACAATAAGAATATCACTATCCATAAAAGCAGCAGCAAATTCTTTGTAAAATGATTCAGTGCGTGTGAATAGATGGGGTTGAAATACGGCAATTATCCTGCGATCCCAACCATCTCTGGCTGCTTGAAGGGTGGCAGAAACTTCCGTTGGATGGTGAGCATAGTCGTCCACAACCATCACATCGTTAGCCACACCTTTAATTTCAAACCGGCGGCGGACGCCACCATAACTGCCAATCCCTGCAATAATTGCTTTCGCATCTAATCCCATTTCAAATCCGATTGCGGCTGCCGCTAAGGAATTCAATACATTATGCTTTCCCGGAACATGAAGCGTTACATCGCCACAATTTTTATTATTTTGATATAGGGTGAATGTTGTAACCATTTCATTGGGTCGAATATTTTTTGCGCTGATTTCAGCTTGGGAAGAAAGGCCATAAGTAATCACGGGACGCTTTACCTGAGGAATTATATACTGAACGCCGGGCGAATCAAGGCACGCCACAAGAGCGCCATAAAAGGGGACAGAATTGGCGAAATTGGCGAATGAATTAAATAGATCATCCATATCATCATAGCAATCCATGTGTTCCCGCTCAATATTTGTAATAACGGCGATGGTGGGTTTTAGCTGGAGGAAACTTTTGTCATACTCATCTGCTTCAACCACAATAAGATCACCGGATCCCAATTGTGAATTGGTATTAATATTCTGTACCAATCCACCCACAACCATTGTGGGATCCAAATCAGCATGAGATAGTAATGCACCCACCATAGATGAAGTTGAGGTTTTCCCATGAGTCCCGCCCACACCGATGCTGGTTTGTTTTAATGCGATTAATTCACCCAGCATTTCTGCACGTTTAATTATAGGAATATTATTTTCATGGGCGGCGATCAATTCAGAATTATCCTTTGGCACTGCACTAGAGTAGACCAATACTTCGCAGTCTTTTACATTTTTTGCTTCATGCCCTTCAAAAATGGTGGCACCATGGGTTTTTAAATTCCTGATAATCTCGGAATCATTCAAATCTGAACCGCTTACGGTAAATCCAAGATTCATGAGTAATTCAGCAATACCGCTCATGCCAATTCCGCCAATCCCAACAAAATGAACTTTATTCACTTTTCGAAACATCATGATTGAATTAACGCCAATGCATGATCCACAATTTCGGAAGTGGCGTTTGGTTTACCCAATTTCAAACTTTCATTTCCCATGACCTTTAATTGGCTTTCACTATCAAATAGTCCTTGAATAAGTGAAGCCAATTTTTCGGGGATTAAATCTTTTTCGGCAATTATAGTTGCAGCACCGTGTTTGGCTAATGCGTCGGCATTCTTTGTTTGGTGATCCGCCGCTGCAGAGGGGAGAGGAATCAAAATAGATGGCTTCCCGCAGACGGTTAATTCTGAGCAAGTGATAGCGCCGGACCTGCTCATGACCAAATCACAGGCGGCGTAGGCATTTGCCATATCATCAATGAACGGCAGTACTTTACAACTGTCATTTTCATGATGACTGTATTTTGAAAATTGACTTTTCCCCGTTTGCCAGATAACTTGAATATTTGAAATAGATAGTGTTGAAATCATTTTATCCATGGTCTCATTTAACGCGCGGGATCCTTGGCTACCTCCAAATAAGAATAATGTTTTTTTATTTGAATCAAATCCAAATTGACGCAATCCAATCTCTTTATTTCCCATATTAATTTCTTTTCGCACTGGATTGCCGGTCAAAATGCACTTTTTTTTTACATATAATTGTGCTTCTTCAAATGCGATACACACTTCTTGGGCCTTATCCGCGAACCATCGTGTTGTGACGCCAGGGAAAGAATTCTGTTCTTGGATTAATGTTGGTACAGATTTCAAGATTCCTTCCCTTAGTGGAAGTGCGCTTGCATAACCGCCGGTGGCAATAATCATACCAGGATTAATGGCTCGAAATATTTTTTTAATTTTTGCTATAGATGATATCAGTCTTACAGGAAGAAGAATGTTTTTGCCAATACCATCTAAGTTTAAACTGCGTTGCAAACCCCTAATTGGCAAAAGCGAATGATTTACATTCTTTACCGGTAGAACGTCTTTTTCAATTCCAAACTTGGAGCCTATATAGTGGATATTGGCGTCAGGCTGGCGGCGCATGATTTCGTCACCAATGGCAAGCGCTGGGAAGAGGTGCCCACCAGTCCCTCCCCCGGAAATGATAATGCTCATTGAACTAGCCATTGAATTTCGGCCTCCAATCTGATCTGTGGCTGACACTGCGTTTTGCCTGGCTAATATTGATAAGAATACCAAAACAAGCCAAATTCATGACAAGACTGCTACCACCATGGCTGACCAATGGCATGGGCAAGCCGGTTACAGGAAATATCCCCGTGACCACGGCAACATTGATAAAAGCATAAATTATAATACTAAAAGAAATACCCATGGATAGCATAACGCCGAATGGGTCGGTTGTCTCCTTGGCAATCTTTATGCCTCGCTGAAAAATGAAAAGAAAAAGTGTAATAATAAAGATTGCACCCAAAAAGCCTAACTCTTCCCCTATTATTGCATAAATAAAATCAGTGTGGGGCGTTGGGAGGAACAGGTTTTTTTCCATACTATTTCCTAAACCCAAACCCCAGAAACCGCCATTGCCTAAACTTATCAATGATTGCTGCGCCTGATATCCAACAACTTCCTGATTAGCGGACCCCATACCAAAAACAGATCCAAGCCAGTAAATGACTCGTTTCATTCTATAAGAACGCATGAGCATTACGGGAATCATGACCACAATTGCCACTGCGCTGGTAGCCATTATATGGGGAATACGTGCGCCACCAATAAATAACATAGCAAATCCAATAAAACCTATCACGGCTGCGGTACTAAAATCAGGTTGAATCACAATTGTCATTAAGATGGCTGCCATGAGTACGATTGGTGGGAAAAATCCGGAATAAAAATCCTTAAGCTTTTCTCGTTTTTTATCAATGTAATAAGCAAGGTAAACAATGAGTGAAAAGCGGGCGATATCTGAAGTCTGAACGGTGACAAAGCCCAAATCCAACCAGCGTGCCGGGAAACTGATTCCCTTAATAACATACATTAACTTGGTGGCCAGCAATAATACGATCGATCCAATCATGAGGTAGGGTGCGATCGATTTGAGTTTGCGGTAATCCATCATAATAAAGAAAAACATGATGAACATTCCCACGATCATGCGCTTTAAATGAGAACGAAGAAACAATGTATCCGTGACGTTCCCTGTTTGATTGAGAGATAGGGAAGAACTTGCACTGTAAAGCATAACCGTCCCCATGACACAAAGAATTAGAACAAGCACCATTAAAACCTGGTCATACTTTTTGGTAATTATATCAATTTGTCTCATATCTTAAACCAAGTCTTTCACTAAGGATTTGAATACGTCTCCCCGCTCTTCAAAATTGGTGAATTGATCAAAACTGGCGCATCCCGGAGAAAGCAATATGATATCTCCGGGGACTGCGCGCTGATGACAAATCTCAACGGCATCTCTTAAACTGGAAACCTGTTCCAGCTTTACCGCATCCCTGAGTGCCGTTGAGATTTTTTCACCCGCCTGACCGTAGGCGACAATTTCCTTCACTTTGTTTTGGGCATGTGGAAGGAGTTGAGAGAATTCCCCACCTTTGTCTTTTCCACCTAGGATGAGGTGGATGGAGGAGTCGAAACTATCCAAGGCAACCTTGACTGCATCCACATTCGTGGCTTTAGAGTCGTTGTAATAGGTTACCCCATTGATATCCAAAACTCTTTCGAGTCTGTGTTCTACTCCCATAAAGGAAGACATGACTTGGGCAATCCGTAAATTGGGAACGTCCATGAACTTCGCTGCAGTTGCAGCGGCAAGGGCATTCGCCAGGTTATGTTGTCCGGGAAGAGCGAGTTGATCTAGTTGAATTAGCGTGGCGTGCTTTTCATCGTAGATTTTTGTGGCGTTCATGGTAAAAACAGTTTCTCCATTCCCAAGGATACTGAATCCATGGGTTTGGGGTAAAGCGCCGTCAAATTTTGTTTTTAAAATTGGATCATCAAAATTGTAAATAATATGATCTGTCCCATTTTGATTTTTGATCATGCTCAGTTTGGCTTGGATGTAATCATCCATATTGGCATAACGATCCAAATGGTCTGGAGTAATATTAAGAAATACAGAAATTAATGGTTTGAAATGGACGATATGCTCCATTTGAAAGCTGGATATTTCTAGCACATGAATGCGATTCACTGGTTTATCTTTCAGATCTGCCAAAACGATTTCTGAAAATGCAGTACCCACATTCCCTGAAAGGGCAGGGGATAGGCTTTCTGTTTGGCACATTTTGTTCAACAAATGGACAGAAGTCGTTTTCCCATTGGAACCAGTGAGGCTGATGATAGGGGCATCGGTGAACCATGAAGCGAATTCGATTTCGCTCACAATAGGAATACTTTTAGCTTTTGCATTGAGTACGATTTCAGCATCTTGAGCAATCCCCGGGGAAACCACCCAAAGATCTGTATTATAAATTTTTTCTGTATGTCCACCGGTTTCAATTTGTATACCGAATGCTTCGAGCTTTTTTCCGGATTCAACCATTGTGTCAGTTGACCCTCCATCACTGATAAACATATTAGCCCCGAGGTAATGGCCTAGAAGGGCGGCCCCTTCACCACTGCGGCCAAATCCTATCACAGTGATTTTTGACTCTTCAATATTAATATTTTTTCTGTTCGAGATATTCATTAACGAATCTTAAATGTTGCTATTGTTAATAGTGCCAATAAAACCCCAACGATCCAAAAGCGGATGACGACACGAGATTCTGGCCAGCCTTTGAGTTCAAAATGATGATGGAATGGCGCCATGAGAAATAATTTCCGAGGTTCACCATATTTCTTTTTGGTATATCGGAAATATCCAACTTGAAGAATGACCGATACCGCTTCTGCCACGAAAACGCCTCCGATGATAATCAGTAAAAATTCTTTTTTCAGTAAAATAGCCAAAGTACCCAGCGCGGCTCCCATTGATAAAGACCCCACATCACCCATAAATACTTCTGCCGGGGCAGCATTAAACCATAAATAGCCCAAACAGGCACCCACGCAAGCCGCTGTAAATATGGTTAATTCTCCTGCGCCGGGGAGATAAATAATATTTAAATAATCCGAAAAATCCACACGGCCGCTCATATAGGCAATTGCTGCAAATACAGTGAATGATATTGCCAAAAGTCCCGCCGCCAATCCATCCAGCCCATCGGTGAGATTTACCGCATTGGATGTTCCTGTAACGACTAAAATAATCATGGCGGGATATAACAAACCAAAATCGATTACCGAATCTTTAAAGAAGGGGAGTGACGTTACTGTTCTGAAATTGTCCCAGGCCGGTGTATTATATATCCAGAATGTGACAATTATACCCAATAGAACTTGTCCAGCTAATTTATAACGAGCCACCAATCCTTTTTTTGTTTTTTTAACTGCTTTGAGGTAATCGTCAATAAAACCGATGAAACCCATCCAAATGGTAGAGATCAAGATAATTTGAATAAAGGGGTTGGTCAAATCTGCCAAGAGGGTGGTGGGCAGGATAACTGCGCTGAGGATAATTATCCCCCCCATCGTTGGAGTGCCTTTTTTCTTGTGATGGCTCTCCGGGCCATGTTCTCGAATTTCTTCACCAATTTGATATTGGCGAAGTTTTTGAATTATGGCCGGTCCGAGGATGAAACTGATGAGCAATGCCATAATTGCTGCACTAGCGCTGCGAAATGTGATGTACTGAAAAATATTAAATGGGGAGAAAACTTCACGGAGCGGATATAGGAGATGGTAAAGCATCAGTTTTCCAGAATCGCTTCCACAATAGTTTCCATCTGCATACCTCGGGACCCCTTAACCAAAATTTTATCACCATCATTAATGATGGCTTTTAATGAATCAAGGAGATCATTCTTATTATCAAAATGCCGGTGTATTTCTGTCGATTCTATGGCTGCATCTGTGGCTTCTGTTTCATTCCCAACGGTAAAAACAGCGTAAAGTTTTGCTTCATCACATTTTTGCCCAACATTGCGATGTTGTTCAATAGATGATGCTCCCAATTCAAACATATCTCCGAATACAAAGATTCGATTTCCATTTCCACTAAAAGCCTTGAGGTAGTCAATAGCCGCTACGGTGGATTCAAGGTTGGCATTATATGTATCGTCAATTATTGTTATTTCACCATTATTTTTCACCTCGCAGCGGCCTTTTGGTGGCTGGAAAGATCCGATTTTTTCCCTGATATCTTTCCACTCCAATCCAAGGGTGCGGGCGATGGCTGTACAGGCAATTACATTCTTAACGAAGGATAAATTAACAGAATGGGTAGGTATTTCTTCAGCGTCAATAGTTAATGTTATTGTGCCGTCTTCTTCATGGTGAAGATCAGCGGGATAATTACAGTCCGGGGTAAGGCCGAACGAAACCAATTCGCCGGGAACATTTAAATCAACAATGTGATGGTCAGCGGCATTTACAAATGAAATGCCATCTTTTAAACTTTTGAAAAGTGCACTCTTGGTTTCAGCGACTTTTTCGATTGTGCCGAATCCTTCTAAGTGAGCCGGCGCAATATTGGTTATAACACCGTGGGTAGGGCGGGCGATTTCGCACAGGTCCTTAATATCCCCCGGTTGATTGGCGCCCATTTCTACTATAGACGCTGAATGTTCTCCAGTTAATTGCAGTATAGTGAGGGGGAGTCCGATGGATGTATTAAAATTGCCTTCAGTGGCGTGAACAATAAATTGAGTGGATAATATATGTTTTAACAATTCTTTTGTGGATGTTTTACCATTTGAGCCGGTGATGCCAATAACGGGCAAACTAAACTGTTCTCGCCAAGCAGTGGAAACATCGGCGATAGCTTTTACAGGATCCTTAACAACGATTTGGACACCATCAACATTTTCATCAATTTTATTGACCAATGCGCATGCGGCACCATTTCCAAATACATTTTTGAGAAACACATGTCCATCCACACGTTCACCTTCGATGGCGATATATAGATCGCCGGGCTGAACTTCTCTACTGTCAGTAACGATACCTTTTATTTCAGTCTTTAATTGTGAACCCAAAGCTTGTTCAAATATTTTTGCGAAATTTTCTGGATTCGGTAGATCAATTCGCATGGATGAATTCCTCAATTATTTCAATATCGGAATAAGGATGTTTCACACCTTCGATTTCTTGGTAATTCTCACGGCCTTTTCCCAAAACAACAAGGGTGTCATTTTGATTTAAACTTGCCATTGCTTCTTTTAAAGCAATACTGCGATCATAAAATAACTGGTGTTTATCTTCAGAAAGGCCACTGACAATTTCGTTATTAATATCGTCTAAATTTTCTGACCGGGGGTTATCTGGCGTAATGAATAATTGATCAGCATATTTTTCGGAAATTCGACCCATTTCAGGACGTTTTGTTGCATCACGATCACCGCCGCATCCAAATAAAACTAATATGTTGGCATTTGGTTTTTTCATAGTCGAGATGGTTTGTAAAACTTTTTCATAGGCATCGGGTGTATGAGCATAATCCACAATTACCGACTCTCCATTCGGCAGTTGAAATACTTCCATTCTTCCGGGGATGGCGGTGCATTGAGATAAGCCATCTCGAATTACAATAGGATCAATCCCGAGTGAAACAGCAATACTAACGGCACATAAAATATTTTCTACATTGAAATCTCCAATCAGAGAAGAAGAAATTGAGACTACAATTTCCCCCGCTATGATCTTTCCTCGGATTCCATTTAAGTCTGATGATAATTCTGAAAAATGAATATCGGCGGCACCATTTTTAGAAATGCTCACCACCGGCGCTTGGGATTCTTTTGCCATAGCCAGCCCCAAAGCATCATCATGATTAATAATGGCCGTTCCTGTAATGGGCAAGGCATGAAACAGCTTTGCTTTCGCATGGAAATATTCATCCATTGATTTATGGTAATCCAAATGCTCGGGGGAGAGGTTGGTGAAAGCACCCATATTAAAATCGACATCAGCGACCCGCAACTGGTCTAAGGCATGGGAAGACACTTCCATTACAACATGAGTAAATCCTTTGTTCAATAATTCCCGAAATATTTTTTGCAAACTGATTGGGTCTGGTGTCGTTAATGTTTTTTCAGGAGCGTATCCTTCAGCAATTATACCTAAAGTGCCCAATTGAGCACCTTTAATCCCAGCTTTCTTCAGGATTCCATGAACAAGGGAAGCTGTCGTTGTTTTGCCATTTGTTCCCGTAATACCGATAACTGTTAATTCTTTTGTGGGGTGGCCATAATATTCGGCAGCCACGCGACTGGCCGCTAATCTTGGATTAGCAACTTTGATATTCGGTACCGATAATTCGCCCATATCCCTGCCGTTGGAAATAACTGCAGAAGCGCCTTTTTCAATAGCCTGAGAAATGAAATCGTGGCCATCAACTTCGGCACCATAGATGGCGACGAACAAACTTCCATCAGTTACATCCCCGGAATGTGTGCAAATATTTTTTACACTAGTGGATGGCAAAGATGCATCATTCCTGGCAATATCTTTTACAAGTTTACTTAGCTGCATTTAATTCAAGCCCATAGTGCATAAAGACCCGGGCAACTTTTTTGTTCCCGGGGTGGGACTTTGCCAAATCACATGACCCGATCCCGTAAAATTAGCTCGCATGTTAGAGGCGATTAATACCCGTTTGGCTTTACGAATACTCATGCCGCGCACATCAGGAACGATTGTATATCCATCTTGGTATTTTGGATAAGCCGCAACTGTATTAATGGGTATCATTTCTAATTTATCGTATTGATTTGCATCAACATAAATGGGTTTTGATTTAGGTTTATGGTATTGAATTGAATCATCCATATTGATGATTCGCTGGGCAATTCGTCGAAATACTGGCGCGGCACCATATCCACCCCAATGGTAGCCATATCGTGGCTCATCTAGAACGACAACACATACCACTTGAGGGTCCTCTGCTGGGAAGAATCCAGCAAAGTTTGATATATATTTGCTTTGAGAATATGACCCTTCCATGAATTTATGGGCTGTACCCGTTTTGCCCGCAACAGACCAACCTTGAATATTGGCTTTCGTCCCCGTCCCTGTTTGAACGACCTGAACTAACATATCTTTAATTGCAGCCATAATTTCCGGATCAGCAACTTTGCGAATTACTTCAGGCTTTTCGGTATAAACGACTTTACCGTCCTGAGAAAGGATTTGCTTAACTAATCGGGGCTTAAGTAGAAAACCGCCATTAGCGATGGATGAATAAGCTGATGCGAGTTGTATCGTTGTTACCGCCACTTCATAGCCGATAGAAACTTCGGCCAAAGATATTTCGCTCCAATCTTTAGTTTTGCGAAGGGTCCCTTGGATTTCACCCGGGAACCGAATTCCCGTAGCTATACCAAATCCGAAATTTCTAGAAAATTTATAAAGGGGATTCCTGCCAAGCTTCTGGGCAATTTTGATGGTTCCTACATTACTGGAATGGGCAATAATTTGGGGGAATGTAAGTAGTCCAAATTTTTCATGGTCTGTAATTATTTTACCCGCCACCAAAAATTGGCCGTCTTCACAATAAAATTCATCATAGAGTGAAACAGTTCTTGTGGCGACAGCTGCTGTGGCAGCAACAATTTTATACGTTGATCCCGGTTCAAATTGATCTGTGATTACGCGGTTCTTTTGATTCTCAATAGGGGCGGCCCCAGGCTGGTTTGGATTGTAGTCCGGCAGGGAAGCCATGGCCAGGATGGCGCCGGTTTGAGGATCCATTAAAATGCCCATTGCACCTTTGGCGTCTGTCTCTTTCACCCGACGAGCTAATTCTTCCTGGAGGATACTTTGATATTCAAGGTCGATAGTCAATTGAATATTGGAGCCATCAACCGGCGGTTTAATGGGAAAGCTTGTTTTGAATTGGGATCGCCCTTTACCATTTACCGATTTAACCACCCAACCGTGAGTTCCAGACAAATGGTTATCATATTCTTTTTCAATTCCCGTGAGGCCTTTGTCATCCACATTTGTGAAGCCGATCACCTGAGACGCGACATAGGTATGGGGATAAGATCGTCTTGATTTTCGATCGACAACCAACCCGGGTATACGTTGACCTAAAATTGTTTCAACCTTTTTCCGACGAAGGTTTCGATCCAGGTAAACAAATTCAGCTTTTGAATCCAATTTTTTTAAATAATAATCCGCCTCTCGCCCGGTGGATTCTGAAATTAAGTTGGCAAACTTTACCTTATCCTTAATTTTTGTGGGATGGGCAGCTAGGGAATAATGAATAATATTTCGCGTGAGAGGCGTATTGTTGGTGTCGTATATATTTCCACGGACCGCCAGAAGGGGCTCCTGCCTTTTACCTTGCCGAATACCCTGTTCGCGATAGGATTCGCTATCAATGACCATGATCTGAAAAAGGCGCGCAGAAAGTCCCACCCATGCAAAAATAAGGAAACAGGAAAGGACCGTAACCCGCGAGCGGAATTTCAGATAAGTCTTAGTCAATTTGTGCCGGCTAAAATATTTTCGTTTATAACAATCATTAAGGTTTCTGGCTGGGCCGGCACCATTTTCAATTCAGTCCGCGCAACTTGCGATATACGATCTCCCCGGGAAAGCTGGGCAATATCCATTATTAATTCAACCACAGAATTATCCAACACGCGGGCAACTTCGTTTTGGATTTCAATGGCCAGCATGGTTTCATCCACTTCGGTATAGACCCATAGATAAACAATTAGCCCAACGATAGAAAGGATAGTGGTTGAAAAGAAAAGGAGCGTTTGAAAGAATTCTCGATTTTTCTTTGTCCGGCGTTTGCGTTTTTTAGGATGCATTAAACGATCCTTTCTGCTGCCCGGAGCTTAGCACTACGGGAGCGACTGTTTTCGGCTTGTTCATCCTCAGAAGGGGTGATTGGTTTTTTAGTGAGCACCTTTAGCTCTCCTGCCTGCTTTAAGGATCGAAATGCATGTTTAACCATCCTGTCTTCGAGTGAATGGTAGGACATGATAACAACTCGACCGCCAACAGCGAGGTGGTCAAAAAAAATGTCGAGAAATGATGCGAGTTTTTCCAACTCGCCGTTTACCGCGATACGTATGGCTTGGAATACGCGCGCCAGGGATTTGCGTCTTTGTTGTGGAGGGGTAGACCTGCGGACGGCTTCCTTTAGGTCGGCAACCGTGGACAGGTTCGAAAAATTTTTTATTGATCGGGCAATTCTTCGGGAATGTCGTTCTTCACCAAATTGGTAAATAATATTAGCCAATTCATTGTCGGAAGAACGAGAAATAAGTTCAGCGGCTGTTTCTCCTGAATTCCCGTTAAAGCGCATATCTAACTGGCCTTCGGACTCAAAGGCGAATCCCCGCGAATCAGAATCTAGCTGCATAGAGGAGAGACCTAAGTCTAGTAATATACCATTCACTTTAGATATCCCCAAACGGTTAAGGATATCAGGGAATTTGTGGTAAGAAGATTGGTGGACAGAAATGGGACGTGCGGAGGCACCAAACAGGTTTTCGCATATTTGAAGTGCCTCCGCATCCCGGTCAATTCCTATCAGCTGCCCTTGGGAGGAGAGCCTGTTTAGGATTTGTGTGGCGTGCCCGCCAGCCCCGACAGTACCATCTAGGTAGATGCCCTTGGGCTGCAGGTTTAAGTATTCCATTACTTCGGAAACCATCACAGGAATATGGGGGAGTGAGTGTTCCTGCGATACTTGCGCGATCATTATAAAATGATTTGATTTGCCAGTTCATCAAATTCAGATGAATCGATTTTTTGCGATTCTTTATCAGCGGAATCCAATAATTTGGGATTCCAAATTTCAATTTTATTTACCATACCTAAGATGAGAGCATCTTTCCCCAACTGGGCATATTCAATCAAATTTGGCGTAATGGCAATTCGCCCCTGTTTATCATATTGAACAGATGATGCATATCTGACCGTACTACGAACGAAGGAACGGTTAATTCGAGATAGGGAGGAGAGCTTACGAAGTTCATCTTCAATTGATTGCCAGACTATAGCAGGATAGACCCAAACGCATGAATCCATACCCCGAGTGATTACAAAGGATTGGTCATTGTCTGCCGTAAGCACATTCCGGAATTTGGCCGGAATATTGACGCGCCCTTTGGTATCTAATGAATATGAAAATTCGCCAGTAAATGTATTTTTATTTATCGTCATGCCCAAAATCGTTAGGGATTATTACCCACAACTACCCATAATCTATCCCCTGTTCCCCACTTATGTCAATATATATTATGAAAAAATTATACCATCCCCACGGCAGTTGTAGGGATTGGATAAACGGTTACTTTAAAGTTTTGTGGGGTTAGCTCTTCGGGAGGAAGTGCTGGATGATGACGGATTTGTCACCGGCAGAGAGGGATATGCGAACAGGGTTTGATGACGAATTGAATGAGTTTAATACTGATCCATTCAAGTAAAGGTTTAACCCTTGAGTATGTTTAAAAAGAATATCGAAAGTTAGAACGAATTCATAAATGCGAATATCGCCGGAGGGTAATATTTCTTCAATGGAATTTAATGTGTCTGTTTTAGATCGGAACCAGACTCGCTCTGCAGTGGCCAGTTTCAATTGGTACGGTTGTTTTGCTTCCATGATTTGTACAGATTCGGATAAAACATCAAAGTTGTTTTGGAGATCCTGTTCGCTAATGGAGCCTTCATCTAGAAATTCGCTGAGATATTCTACTGGTGCTTTGGCTGCTTCTTCTGCATTTATGACGCGGATTATATAGATGGCAAAGATCAATATACCCACTAGAAGAAACCCCTTTATCATATCAGTGCGAACGTTTTTTGCTGATCGAGATGATGTCATGGCCGCTTGGTCGTCTTCGGATAATTGAAACTTCAATTCCTTCAGAGGATTTTCCTCTAATTGAGGTTCAGTTTTGGCGGGTTTTTCGGATTTATTCCCTAAAAAATTTTCAAGGTTATTCAGGATTTTTTCAGGATCAACGCCGATTTCATTGGCGTAGGCTCGAATAAAAAGACGAATATAGGTGTGGGGCAGTAAATCAAACCGCCCATTCTCAATGGCGTTGAGATAGTTGAGGTTAATCTTGGTCCTGTTATGAATTTCTTCAAGGTCAATGCCTTGCTTCTCACGGATTGATTTTAATTCTGTATAAAACTCAGACATAATGGCGACAAAGTTACATGCAGGTTTAACTTCCGAAAACTCTTTTTATCTAACAATTAATTTTAGTTTGAAGTGTTGGTGATTTTCGAAGAATTTAATTTAGAAAAATGATTATAAAATTTTGAAAGAGGAAACCCCATTACATTATAAAAGCAGCCATCAATTTGATTTACGCAAACAGAGAACCAATCCTGGATACCATAGCTTCCCGCTTTATCAAATGGATTATAAGTATCAATATAATAATAAATAACATCATCAGTTAAAGTGTTAAATGCAACATAAGTTATGGCGTGAAATGTCTCACTAATGGCTGATTTTAAATGTTGAATAGATACTCCGGTATATACTTGGTGGGTATTCCCGGACAGTCGTTTAAGCATCCGGAAACTGTCATTCCGATCCTTTGGTTTACCCAATATTTCTGATTCAAAAACCACCACAGTATCAGCGCCGATAACATAATGATTCGGATGATTAATTGCAACATCAGAAGCTTTCTCACGGGCATAATGTTCCACAAAATCGGGTGGCGATAGGTCGATAGAAAAATCTTCATGGACATTGCTGGGAATCACCTCAAACTTCAGATCGATTTGTTCTAACAGTTGCTTCCTACGGGGTGAACTCGAAGCAAGAATGATGGGATAATTATTCAATGGGTTCATCGAAACACAGCCAGACGCCCAATATGGTTTATCTTTTGTGAGCCGTCACCGGCAGTCATTTTATATAAATATACACCATTGGCTAGCATGCCGCCATATTCATCTCTGCCATCCCAATTAATTCGATGGTAGCCGATTGAATAATATTCGGGGGGGATTGACTTGATACGGCGACCTTCAAGTGTATAAATATCCACTGTTATTTTAGCATCAGAAGTAAGCTCAAAGGTGAATTGCGTTTCATGGGCAAAGGGGTTTGGAAAGTTGAAAACGTGGAGCAAATCTAACTTTTTCGATTTTAATAAAGTTAGGTCAAT
>JABGTK010000091.1 GCA_018647265.1 Candidatus Neomarinimicrobiota bacterium
CTGAATTTAATGGAATGTTCACTTTGTAAAAAGGTGAAATTTCTGAAAGTCCACCCGTAATTTACATGATGAAAATTTTACTTTTAGAGCCTTACTTTACAGGATCACACAAATCTTGGGCTTTAGGCTTTCAACTACAAAGCCACCATCAAATTGAAATCTTATCTATGAAGGGTCAATTTTGGAAATGGCGTATGCATGGCGGCGCCGTAACAATGGCCAATCAATTTAATGAATCAGATTTAAAACCCGATCTCATTATGGCAACGGATATGTTAGACTTCACCACCTTCCTAAGTTTGACTCGAAAAAAGTCGTCAGAAATCCCAACGGCCATTTATTTTCATGAAAATCAATTATCCTACCCTTGGTCACCATCCGATCGAGATGTTCAAGGAAATCAAAAAAAACATTACGGATTTATCAACTACACATCTGCTTTTGCGTCTGACCACGTCCTCTTTAATTCAAAGTATCATCAAGATGCATTTATTTTTGAAGTTAAAAAACTATTAACGAACTTCCCTGATCATAATGAATTGGAAACTGTTAAACAAATTGAAGCAAAAAGTACAGTCCTTCATCTCGGGCTTGATTTAAGTCGATTTGATATTTCTCGAACTACCAATAATGGACCGCCACTCATCCTTTGGAACCACCGTTGGGAATATGATAAAAACCCTGAAACATTTTTTAAAACATTATACCGATTGGATAGCGATGGCATTGATTTTCGACTGGCAGTCTTGGGAGAAAATTTCAAAACAACACCATCCATTTTTGATGAAGCAAAAATTAAATTAAGTGATAAAATTGTTCATTTTGGTTACAGTGAATCATCCGATGATTATGCCAAATGGCTCTGGAAAGCGGATATTATTCCCGTCACTAACAATCAGGATTTCTTTGGCATTAGCATTATGGAAGCAGTCTACTGTAATACCTATCCACTCTTGCCGGATAGATTGACATACCGAGAATTACTCCCAAAGAAATTTCATGTAAACCATATTTATAAAAATGAAATCGACCTTTATGAAAAACTGAAATCGGCAATTGCAAATATTTCTGAAGTTAGAAAATTGAGATTTTCCTTAATAGCAAAAAAATATGATTGGTCAAATATGGCCTCCATTTATGACGAGTTATTCTCGTCCTTTATAAGTTAATTCTTAAATAATTCCGGAAATTTCCGGAGAGCAGTGGTTACTTTTTCAAAAGCATCAATAATATCCCTAATGTCCTGGGCATCGCCAAGCAAATGATTCTGCTTTAACCACACCGCTTCTTCATCGGCTAATCGTTCAGTCACTGACATCTGTAAAGCGCCATAATCATATCCTTTTAACCAAGGATATTCATTCGCATCAGTCACGAATAACTTTTCGCGGTAAAGCGGCGTATATCCCATATATGTATAAACCCCTTCCGCTTGCATGGCTTTAAAGAATTTTTCCCGAGGAATACCATGAAATGCATTTGAATCGTATCGAGTTAAGTAAATATGGTTGGATTCCCGTGTGGTACCATCATATTTACCATTCAACGAAATCCCCTCTATCTGCCCAATAGCATTATCAAGCTTCTGACGGTTCATATCTCTGAGTTTCATATCAATTTTAATAGAATCAATCTGAGGAATGAGCATGCTGGTCGCCATGGCATTCAGACGAAAATTGCCACCAAGAAATGAATGTTCATAAAATTCTCCACCCTTCGTTCTACCACAATTATGATAGGAAAAACATTTTTCATAAAAGGCTTCATTATTGGAAACAATGGCGCCCCCCTCTCCTGCAGACATATTTTTTGAAGTTTGAAAACTGAAAATGCCACCGAGACCTAATGCACCAACTTTTGCGCTATTCCATTCAGCTCCGTGGGCTTGGGCTGCATCCTCAAGAATTGGTATACCATGTTTTTTCCCTATCGCTAAAATTGCATCCATGTTAGCAGGATTACCCGAAATATGTACCGGCATGATTGCCTTTGTTTTTTCAGTAACGGCCGCTTCAATCAGATTTGCATCAATGTTAAAAGTATTGGGATCAATATCCACAAATACGGGTACGGCATTTGCCATAAGTACTGCAGATGCAGTTGCTATAAAAGTATAGGGTGGAACAATCACCTCATCTCCCGCTTTAACACCGGCGGCTTTGAGTAATACCCATAGAGCAGTCGTACCGGAACTGGTGCTGATACAATATTTCGCATCGTGAAATTCGGCAAATTTTTCTTCAAATCGACTAATAGCCGAACTGCCGACCCCCCATCCTTCATTTTCTAACGTAGCTATAATGGCGTCTTTCAACTCAGAAGTCGGTCTTGGCCATTCTGGGAATGGTTTCCTACGAATCGGATTGCCACCGTGGATTGCAAGTTTTGTCATTGTACTGTTTATATTTCCTTAATTCTTGAAGATGAATATTACTGAATTATTGAAATGCAGACCAATCAACCAATTGAATCTGCCTTTAATTCATAGTCATTTGCCATTTGTACACACCGCAATGTCAATTAGACAGCCATTTATGAATTATCGGCAATACAATTAGTGTGGCACGAACATTGTGA
>JABGTK010000092.1 GCA_018647265.1 Candidatus Neomarinimicrobiota bacterium
CATTAAAGACCTAAAGATTAAGGTTGGTGATAAAGTTAAAAAGGGTAGCTTAATAGGTTTGTTGGAAGTGTCTGAATCCTCAAAGAAGCCTAAGCCTAAAAATGAAATATCTGCCACAGACGATAAAAAAGAAAGCCTTGAAAAAATAACGCATACGCCGACGAGGCCTGCCCCTGAGCCACCAGAAAAAATAGTTGCTAAGGAAGCTCCTATTCCTATTGGCGAAAGTATACATACTGATAACAGCAAAGTAGCACATGCAAGTCCATCAGTCAGAAAATTTGCTCGCAATTTAGGCGTTAATCTATCCTTTGTTATAGGTAGTGGAAATAAAAATAGAATTTTATTTGAGGATGTTGAAAATTTTGTTAAGGGTGAGTTAACGAAACCACGAACTGAAAATATGGGTGCAAGTTTTGCTCCCATCCCTATGCCAAATATTGATTTTAGTGAGTTTGGTAAAACTGAAACCAAGCCACTTTCAAAAATTAAAAAAATCTCAGGTGCCAACCTTCATCGTAACTGGGTGACTGCTCCTCATGTGACGCAATTTGATAATGCAGATATTACAGATCTTGAAATTTTCAGAAAATCTATGCAAAAAGAAGCTGAGAAACGTGGGACAAAATTAACACTTATTGCCTTTCTCATGAAGGCCTGTGTCAATGCATTAAAGGCCTACCCTACGTTCAATAGTTCATTGACACCTGATGGTGATAATTTAATTTTAAAGAGCTATTACAATATTGGGTTTGCTTGCGATACACCTGATGGTTTAGTTGTCCCAGTTGTGAAGGATGTTCAAAAGAAAGATGTGATTGATATTGCAAAAGACCTTAAAGATTTATCTGAAAAAGCGAGAGCAAGAAAATTAAAAATGGAAGAAATGCAGGGTGGGTGCTTTACTATTTCAAGTCTAGGTGGAATTGGTGGCACAAAATTCACCCCTATTATTAACTGCCCAGAAGTTGCAATATTGGGTGTTTCACGTGCTTCTATGCAGCCTGTTTTTAATAAAAATAATGAGGATTTTGAAGCTAGATTAATGCTACCACTATCACTTTCATATGATCATCGAGTTATTGATGGTGCGGACGGTGCAAGGTTTACAAGCCACCTCTGTATGATGCTATCTGATGTAAGACGCCTACTCCTCTAAATCTTATGGCAGAATTTAAAAAAATACATATCCCAAATATAGGTGACTTTGATAGCGTTGAAGTCATTGATGTTATGGTCAACGTCGGTGATGAAATCAAAGAAGAAGATTCATTAATTACAGTCGAATCTGATAAAGCCTCAATGGATATTCCCTCACCTGAGGCTGGATTAATAAAATCGATCGATACTAAGGTAGGTGATATCGTTAAAGAAGGTTCATTGATTCTTTCCATTGAATTACAAACTAATAATAAGTCCACTATAGAATCATCGCCTGCCGAAAAAAAACATAGTACACAAAAACCAGTGACACAATCTTCATCTGAAATTAAAAGTGGTGATGCTGAATATGATGTAGCGGTCTTAGGCTCAGGACCAGGTGGTTATACAGCAGCATTTAGGGCGGCTGATTTGGGCAAAAAAGTTATCCTAATTGAGCGATACAGTACCATTGGCGGTGTTTGTCTCAATGTGGGATGTATTCCCTCAAAAGCACTTCTTCATACCGCAAAAGTAATTACCGATGCTGAAGATACCGCAAGTCATGGGGTTTCATTTAATCAACCTAATATTGATTTAGACCAGCTTAGAAATTGGAAAGCTAACAAAGTGGTTAAAAAATTAACTGCGGGCTTAGCACAAATGGCCAAACAAAGAGAGGTTAAAATTATTGAGGGAGAAGGTAAATTTATCTCTCCCAATCAAATAAACGTTAACCTTAATGATGGTACAGAAAAAATCATCGAGTTTAAATCAGCAATTATTGCCGCTGGTTCTCAGTCTTCTAAAATTCCAAACATGCCTGATGATGAAAGAATTATGGATTCAACAGGTGCATTAGAGCTTAAAGACATTCCTAAAAAACTACTTATTATAGGTGGCGGGATTATTGGACTCGAGATGGGTACAGTCTATGATGCGCTAGGAAGTAATGTATCAGTAGTAGAATTAAGTGATGGATTAATTCAAGGCTGTGACAGAGATATTGTTAAACCGCTTCAGCGAAGAATGGAAAACCGTTTTGAAGATATTTGGTTGAATACGAAGGTTGAAAAAATGGAGGCAAAAAAAGAAGGGGTTATCGTACATTTTGAAGGCAGCGATGTTCCAAAAAAAGCCGCCTTTGATCGAGTGCTTGTTGCGGTTGGTAGAAAACCGAATGGGCATAAAATTGATGCTGAAAAAGCAGGAGTCCAAGTTGATGATCATGGCTTTATTTCAGTCGACAAGCAAATGAGAACTAATGTTAATCATATCTATGCCATAGGAGATATTGTCGGGCAACCTATGCTTGCTCACAAAGCGACACATGAAGGAAAAATTGCGGCAGAGGTTATTGCAGGCGAAAAAGTAGAATTCCAAGCAATGACAATTCCTTCAGTTGCCTACACCGATCCAGAAATAGCATGGGCAGGTGTAACTGAGGATGAGGCTAAAGCAAATAATATTGAAATTGAAAAATCTGTTTTTCCATGGGCGGCAAGTGGACGGGCAATTTCGACCAATAGAACAGAAGGCATGACAAAATTGATTTTCAATAAAAAAACAAACCGAATAATTGGCGCTAGTATTGTTGGCACTAATGCAGGTGAACTTATTGCTGAGACTGTCTTATCGATTGAAATGGGTGCTGATGCGAACGATATCGGATTATCAATTCACCCTCACCCGACACTTTCTGAATCAGTTGCAATGGCTGCAGAAATAAAAGAAGGTACAATCACTGATCTATATATTAAAAAAAGATAATGTACTAAACGTAAAACATTAGCCCCTCAAAAATCAAGCCATCTTGCAGCTTAACTCTTGATTTCCATTCATCTTCTGCTTGCTCATGAATTAAATTTGCATCACCACCCGTTAACAAAATAGGTAACTTAGAGGGTAGCTTCTTACAAACTTGATTCACTGCACCCTGAATACTCGTCATTATTCCTGTGGTAACAGCATCTTTAGTGTTTAAACTTGG
>JABGTK010000093.1 GCA_018647265.1 Candidatus Neomarinimicrobiota bacterium
AAATGAATAAAAGAACACATACTTGTGGTGAATTGAATGCCAACCATGTTGGCAAATCGGTTATTTTAAACGGTTGGGTGAATACAGTCCGCCTCCATGGCCAAGTGGTTTTTGTGGATTTGCGGGACCGCTACGGTAAAACCCAGATTGTATTTAATTCAGAAGACTATCCCGGTGATTTTGATGCGGTGAAAAAACTCTCTATGGAAGATGTCTTATCCGTCTCAGGCACAGTCCAAAACCGTAATGAAGGGGCAGTCAATCCGGAATTGGCCACGGGAGAGATTGAAGTAATCATTTCTGAAATGGAGATGCTAAACGAAGCGGCACCGTTACCATTTATTATAAGCGATCGCAACAGCGCGGAAGAAAACCTCCGTTTAAAATATCGTTATTTAGAATTGCGGATGGACGAACTTCAGAATAATCTGAAGATTCGTCATAAGACTTATCAATCTGTCCGCAATTATTTATCGGATCAAGATTTTATGGAAGTGGAAACACCAATGCTCATGAAATCCACGCCTGAAGGCGCTAGGGACTATCTAGTTCCCAGCCGAATCCACCATGGACAGTTCTACGCCTTACCTCAATCGCCTCAGATTTATAAACAGATTCTCATGATTTCTGGCTATGATCGTTATTTCCAGATTGTGAAATGTTTTAGGGATGAAGATCTCCGCGCCGATCGCCAACCGGAATTTACTCAAATTGATATTGAAATGTCCTTTGTGGATGAAGAAATGATTTACGCCCAGATGGAAGGGTTAACCTGTAATGTATTCAATGAAGTGATTGGTGTTGATTTACCTAAATCTTTTCCGCGCTTGACTTGGGATGAAGCCATGGACAAATATGGTTCCGATAAGCCGGACACTCGCTTTGATATGTTTCTCCAGGATGTAAAACCATTCACAGATAAATCTGAATTCAATGCATTTAAGTCCGCAGAAATCGTTAAAGGATTGGTGATTCCCGGCGGGGCCAAATACTCCCGCAAGAATATTGATGGATTTACGGACTTTGTGAAAAAATACAAAGCTAAAGGGTTGGCGTGGATGAAGGCCGAGGACGGATTGCTAACCGGCGGTATTTCTAAATTTTTCAGTGAAGAACTGCAAAAAGAATTAATCAGTTCAACCGATATAAATGACGGCGACATTATTTTCATCATCGGTGATGAAAAAGAATTAACCCAAACTGCGTTGGGCGCTTTACGGGTTGAGATCGGTAAAGTTGAGGGTCTTTCTAATACAGGGGAATTCAAGCCTGTTTGGGTCACGGACTTTCCAATGTTTGAATTTGACGCAGAAGCGAATCGATATATTGCAAGGCATCATCCATTTACTGCCCCGTCCTCTTCTAACATTAAAGATTTGGAAACGGATCCCGGTTCACTCAAATCCCGTGGGTACGACCTCACTATGAATGGCTATGAAATTGCCGGTGGTTCTATTCGGAATCATAAGCCGGAATTCCAGGCAAAGATTTTTGAACTATTGGGTATGGATGAAGCAGAAGCTACGGCCCGCTTCGGCTTTTTAGTTGAAGCGTTAAAATACGGTACTCCGCCCCATGGCGGTATCGCTTTTGGCTTCGACCGTTTAGTCATGCTATTAGCCGGTACCAACAATATCCGTGACGTCATCGCTTTCCCAAAAACAACTTCCGCCGCTTCTTTGATGGATGAAGCACCCAGTTCAGTCTCTGAGGTCCAATTGGCAGAATTAAATATTCGGATTGTCAAAAAAGGCGAATAAACCAACCCACTTTTTTCTATACTTCTTTTAATCGATGTCTGAATATTCCAAATATTGCGCGGTGGGTAGTTCATACACCACAGCATTCATCCCTGTTTCTGACGGTGTGGAATTATTTGAAATTCATTTTATACCTTCAAAATTATCGCCCTTTCCACCGCTGATATTTTTGGCTGGCTGGGGTTCCCTAATTTACAGTTGGGAAATCGTGTTGAAAGAAATGACCAAAGATTTTGAGGTTTATTATGTAGAAACGCGAGAGAAAGGATCGGCAATCCATGAAACAGAACAAATACTTAGTATTGAAACGCTGGGGAATGATTTACCTTTTGTTTTAAATCATCACAATATGGAAGAAAATGGATATATCATGTTTGGTAGTTCATTGGGTGCCACGGTCATCTTGGATTCCATGAGCCGAAATAAGATTAATCCATCATTAGCGGTTTTGATCGGCCCTAATGCAGAATTCAACGCACCAAAATTATGGATATGGATTGCTCGCATTACACCACCAGTTTTATATTATTTGGTTAAACCGTCGGTGAAATGGTATATGAAAAAGAAATATATAAACATGGAATCCGATCCGAAGCAGTATGAAAAATATGCTCGTTCTTTGGACGAGGCCAACCCATCTCGACTGCGGCGTTCGGCCCTTAATTTTTCCAAGTATAAAGTATGGGATCGTCTAAGCATAATTCATCAAAATGTGTTAATATTTACCGGTTCGAAAGACGTAATGCACGGGTATGAAGATACCGTGAAAATGACCGAATCGCTCAGCATCTGTGATTTGGTTGATTTGGAAACTAATGCCCGAACTCATAGCATTGAAATGGTAAACCAATTGCGCAGCTTCTTAAAGGAGAAAATTCATGTCTGAAATAATTGTTAAACAACTTTCTGAGGACGAGATCCAGGAAAAAGGAATTCGCTCCTGGTCAACATGGTCCTGTGATAAATCTGATTTTCCCTGGGAATACAGCGAACGAGAAACATGCTACATCATAGAAGGACAGGTGGATGTTGAAACTGAAAATGGCGAAACTGTATCCATCGGTGCCGGAGATTATGTCATTTTCCCCCAAGGAATTAAATGCACTTGGCATGTACACCAGGGGATTTATAAGCATTTTGCCTTTGGGTAATTGCACAATATAATTTATACTTTCTAAATTGAAATATCTCATTCTCTCAGCCCTAAAGGCTGAAGCACGTCCTTTCATAGAGGCCTACGGATTAATCAAAGATTCCACCACCCATTTATATCAAAAAGATAATATTTCGTTATTTATTACCGGAGTTGGTCAAGATAAAACAGAAGAGCGCCTTCAGGCATTTTTAACTCAAATTACCGATTTTAGTGATACAGTCATTTTAAATATTGGCATTGCCGGCGGCCATCCTGAGGATACATCCATTGGCGAATTGTATCTTGTGAATGCAATTCATGATGAAGATTCGGGGCAGACATTCTTTCCAGATATTTTATTGCGCCACGTATTGAAAGAAAAACACCTTACCACAGTTTCTGAAGGTATAACAGAAAATGGGGATCGCTACCAAGGATTGGTAGATATGGAAGGAAGTATCATTTTCCGATTGATGGTTAAAAAGGTGCCACCCCATCGTCTCATATTTTTGAAGGTCGTGTCTGATCATATGGATGTTAAAGATTGGAAATCGCTAGATGTGAGTGGTTTGATTAAAAATCAGATTGGAAAAATTCAAACCATTTTGGATGGGCTTGACAATGAAGTACTGTCTGACCGAAATATTCTAAACAAAGCAGAAATGGAAATGATTAATCGTGGTGCTGTCCGATTGAAATTCACAGAAACTCAATATATCCAGTTGGTCGATTGGTCAGAAAATTATATAAAACGGAGCAGTCGAGAATTGAAAAATATGAAATTTTATTTTGATAAGGAGTCCAAAACAAAACAGGAAAGGAATCGAATCTTTGGCGAAATCAGACAATTCCTTTCTACCTGATTTTTCACATATTTATGTAGAGTCGGGCGCTTTTGAGTTTCCTTTAACAGATCAATGTTTAAGGCGATTTCCCAAAGCAGAAGTGGTGGAAATTTCTGACTATAAAATGGTATTTAATCGTTCGGCGCAGGATTTTCAAACGCAGAAAAAATCCATGAAACTCATTCTTGCCATTAAAAAACCGCCTTTCATTTATAAGGGTACTGACATTCTTCAGGATGGCGGTTTTAAAAATTTCTATTATAATACGCCCTTCCTAAATTGCCTCTATAATTGTGATTATTGTTTTTTGCAAGGTATGTATCCATCGGCAAATATGGTGGTCTTTGTAAATCAATCGGAAATGCAATTAGCCGTTGAAGATGAAATTATAAAGAGAAAATTTCCGAATGATCCACTCATGTTATCCATTTCTTACAATACTGACCTCATGGCATTTGAAAATATTTTACCCATGACGAGGATGTGGATCGATTATGCCAAACAACATCCGGATTTGAATTTGGAGGTCAGGACGAAAAGCGCACTATTCAGCGCAATTCAGGATATAGAACCAACCGATCAAGTCCTTCTGGCTTGGACGCTTTCGCCTAAAAAAGTAGTGAAAGAAAATGAATTAGATACGCCAACCTTGGATCGGCGAATTGCTGCTATTCAATTAGCCATTGAAAAAGGTTGGAAGGTGCGTCTTTGTTTTGATCCGGTTTTAGTTTATCCCGATTGGGAGGCTGATTATTCAGAATTCTTAAATTATGTTAAATCTGAAATAGATGGTGATAATATTTATGATATTACAGTGGGTGTATTCCGAATGGGGCAGGATTATTTTCGGCGAATTCGGAAGTCGAAACCCATTTCAAAAGAATACTATAAGAACTATGTGAATGAGGGGGGAGTGATGACCATACCACAAGTAGAGCGGAAATCAGTTGAAGATTTTTTACGCAAAAATCTTAATGGATTAATATCAGATGATAAAATTCACTTTTGGGTATAATGGAACTACCCC
>JABGTK010000094.1 GCA_018647265.1 Candidatus Neomarinimicrobiota bacterium
CTAAATAGAACTCCAAAGACTGCTTAATTAATGCGCTTTTTGTTTTGTGAAGATTGTTGGAGAGCGTTTCTACTTCATCCAAAAAGTCTTCTTCGATTTTAAAACTAACTGTTTTTAACATAATTTAACCTGTGATTTCTACTTGTAATATAAGGTAATACCAGTATTACCGGCAATGAGAATAGTTCATTTGTTATTTAATAATTTCTTATAATAAGCTTAAAAAAACCTATACATTATTTTCATTTTTGCCACATCCTATTTACTATATACTTCATCATGGTTGCCAATATCTAACAGAATAATCGTTTTGTTTTCGATTTTAAACATAAGTGTAATTCTGTATTTATATGTCAAGCTGATTCCATGAAGGCCTTTTAGCTTGCCACTTAAAGAGTGAAGTTTTAAAGATGAGTGAGTCGGGTGTTTGTGTAAAATTTCTATTATAGAATGAAACCTTTCTTTTAAATCTGGGTGAAATTTAAAGAACTTTTTTGCAGTTCGTAAAAATGCAGGCGGTGTTTGTATAGTGTACAATTATTCTTTTTCAGAATCAATAGCAGTTATTAATTCATCGACATTTTTAAAAGAACGAAGGTCTCCTTTTTTAACTTCTGCCAATGCAATTTGTAATCGAGCTTCATAAGCAGTTTCACTTTCAGAAATCAAGGCCAAATAGCTTTCTTCGTCCATAACAACATATTGGGGTTTATTATTTTTGATGATGTGAACCGGCCCATTTTTTAGACTATCATCCACAGCTGAAATACCACGACGCTTTATTTCTTGGGCAGTAATTGTTTCCATGTTGGCTCCGTTAATTATACTGAATTTAGCGATAAATATAGTACTGAATACAGTATCTTTTTCGGGCCCAAGTTTACAATTTGTTAGGAGTGAAAAGTTCAGCCGCTCTGTAAACGGCTAATTTTTTCATATATTATTCTCTGTGTTTAATAAACTAATTTCCATTCCTATCGTTTACCCGCATTGTTTCCATTTCTGCAATCTTCGCTTCATCAATGTCGTTTGCCACATAGTTTCCATCCAAACAAGCCATACAGGGTGTATCAATATGGTGATCTCCTTTCCGCGTTACCGCTTCCACCAAATCATCAATTTTCTGATAGAGTAAAGCATCCACTTCTAAATATTTTTCAATTTCATCTTCATTCATATTTCCGGCGATGAGCTCACTTTTTGTAGGCATATCTACGCCATAAAAACAGGGAGATTTTACGGGTGGGCACGCTACTGCGAAATAGACTTCCTTTGCACCAAAATCTTTCAGCATGTGAACAATTTCACGACTCGTATTTCCACGGACAATACTGTCATCCATAATCAAAACCTTTTTATCGCGGATTTCTAATTCTTGCGGAACCAATTTATATTTCACAGATTTTTTTCGTTCAGCTTGTCCCGGCATAATAAAAGTGCGACCAATAAATGTGTTTTTATACAAGCCTTCGGAATATCGCACACCCAATTCATGAGCAAATGAAAGGGCAGATGTGTTGGCAGTGCTGGGCGCAGGAATCACAATGTCTGGAATAATATCGGGATATTTTTTCTTCCATTCATCGGCCAAATTTTGACCCATCCGCAGGCGAGAACGATAAACACTTACATCATTTAGGGTGGCATCGGGCCGGGCAAAATACACATATTCAAAAATGCATGGATTAAATGTTTTTTTCACTAATCGCTTACTAAACACTTTGCCATCTTCATCCACATAAATCAATTCACCGGGGAGAACCGTTCCTTTAGGCTCGTATCCCAAAGCATAAAACATGGTATTTTCGGAAGCAAAAATGTAATCCTTGCCACCATTACCATTAGACCTTTCGCCCTTTACCAGCGGACGAATTCCCTGGGGATCGCGGAAGACCACAATACCTTTTCCAATGACAAGACTGACCACAGAATAAGCACCCTTAACATGTTTAAAAATTTTGGTAACTGCATTGCACAAAAGATAGAAAAACTCTTCACTGTCTTCGGGTGGATTATTCGTGTGCAGCAAATCAGCGAAATAATGAAGTAATACTTCTGAATCAGAATTGGTGTTTAAATAGCGACTGTCCTTATGGGTGATTTCTTCCGCAAGA
>JABGTK010000095.1 GCA_018647265.1 Candidatus Neomarinimicrobiota bacterium
ATTCATTCGCATCATCATGCGAATGGGTTTGGCCAGAATACTATTATTATTAAATATTTCTTCTGAAAAAATAATGGCCGTTAATGATGGGTTATTTATAAATCTATTGGTATGCCCCTGAATCATTTTTTTAATTTTTTCGATGGTTGCATTATTGTCATCAATCTGGGATAGTTCTTTATTTGTTGACTCTTTCATGGTTGATATAATCGCAAGAATTATATCATTCTTATTTTCAAAATGGCGATAAATCGCCGGCTCAGAAATCCCGATCGCTTTGGATATATTCTTGATTGTTAATCCTTGAATGCCTTTATCGGCAATCAATTGGATTGATTCCTGAATTATTTGGTTTTGTCTCTCGGTGTAATTTTCCATAATTTCAATCTACCCTAAAGTTTGTTAGTATTCACTAACCCATATTAAACTGTTCTTAGTTTAAATACAACTTTTATTCATATGGATATGCAAATATAACTGCAGATTATTTTCAAACTCGACTTAGTGGCGGCGTGAATTGGCGGATACAAAAGAAAATTCAATTCTCATGCAATATCGATTATTTAAAAGATAAATCTTATAATAATCTATTTATATATGCTGGTGTGAACTATAGGTTTTAACCAATATCGGTCAATGCTCGTGCGCCGCTTCTTCATAGGTGGAGAACCCATCAAATCGATCTTTTGCATAAACCTGATGACAGCTAACACAGCCTTCTACTCTTGTTGCATCCGTGAGACAAGGGTCTTTCTCCAAGGCTTTCTGGATTACGCGAAATCCTCGGTAGGCTGAAATCAAAGTGGGAATCGATTTTTTATTTTCCCATATTTTATTTATAATTATTAACAGCCGCGGTTCGTTGTGACGCGTGATTGATTAAATCAGAAACCCCTGATTGAAAGTCTCCAATTGAATTTAAAAATGTGTAACCTGTTTCTTCTTTCGTAACGGAGTCATGTATCAATTGGGAATACGTATTGTATTTTGCGATTAATCGCTCTTGATTAAAAGCGTCATTTATAGATTGTCCTACAAATGCATCGTAGATAGACCTATAATGTTCATTTGCATATAAATACTCAATTAATGGCCATTGCCCATTCTTTGATAAATTCGAAAAATTTAAATTAAGCGCACCTTCTTGCTTGCCAATTTGCAGGGCCTCATTATTATCCCATGGGATCCATATTAATTTATTGGATTCAGGATCATTGTAGAGGAAATAATTATGTGTCATTCGGCCATAAGTATCCCAATTTTGTAATACCGTATTATAGGCCAGGTATTTGAGAAAATTTTCAGTATCCAAAATTGCATCAAGCTCTTTTTCCCAAGTGATAGGATCCGTCGTTCTTAATTCAGAGTGGAGAACAGAGAAAAGATTTTCAATCTCGGACCAATCTGCATCATCTTCATTTGTGTCTTTTGTAAAATGATCTTTGTTAAAACTTCCTTTTTGAAAACTTGCACCCTCTCCTTCTGGTTTATACAAGTTCCCACTTGAGACACTAAATTGATTCTTAATTACCGTGTCATCCATTTCCTCAACGATTGTATAAAGCCCAAAATATTGTGACCCATCTCCGTGGTCAACGTAAACCTCACAGAAGGAAGTATTCGCACTGACTATTCCTGCTTCATAAAATATTTCACCAGAAACCTTTTCTCTTAAAAATGACCGATCCTCATAATTGCTTTTTAAACTCAATTGTTTGAATCCATAAAACCTTTGATTATCAATTTGAGGATATTCATCTTCAAACTCATCAAAATCCAATTTAAATGGTAATTTCATCAGCCCTTGAGACCATGAACTTCGTAAACTTGAATTTCCTTTAAAACGGACACCTACCCGGTACCACTTTTTACCATTATATAATATATCTCCTGGTACCCACATTGGATTTTCAGAATCATCTAATCCGCCCCCTGGACCTCCACCCGGTCCTCCCCCTGGTCCGCCACCTTGATTTGGCTCTCCATGTAACGAAGTCATATCTTTTAGCATTAAATCCCATCGATCACTGTTTATAATGATATCAACCCGTTTTACTTCATCATTTGGAAAAACTTCTGAAAAATTTGGAGTGGTTAACTTCCCATGCGTTTCCTGTGACCAATCATCTGCCGTAAAATCCTTATCATTAAATATAATTTTATCAGACTCTGCGGACGTTTCATCTAAATTTTCACAGCTCAGTAAAAACGTCATTAAAATAAATAAAAATAAGAAGTTGGTTTTATTAATATTCATTGTTTTCTTTCCAAATTATTTGCTTTTTTAGACAAGAACTTCTATTAATAGTTAAAATTTATTTTATTGGATTATAATATCTCACAATATATTGATAGCCTGTACTAGGTCCATTCAAAGTTTAAAAATTTCAGTCATAAATTTATAATCAACCAGACATCTTACCCGCCAATAGCAACCATCCCCTGGCATCATTATTTGCAGGATCTAATTCCATGGATCTCCCCCAGGCTGCTTTTGCCAACGCCGATTCATTCATCTTCCAATAAGTAATACCGAGGCCTAAATAGGTTCCGGAATCAGAGGGCTTTAATTCTATCGATTCTTGATAAGCTGCCAGAGATTCCCTAAACATTCCTTTTTCTCTGTAAAAACCACCTAATACTTGCATGGATCCCGGGAGCCAAACGCCGGAATTTTTATTTACACTCAAGGCTTTTCTGAACGATGTCTGGCCCAATCCCGATTCCCCAACGCGATTATATTCCACCGCAAGGATGTAGTAAGCCTGAGGCAAAAGGGTTCTAACTTTTTTGTTATGGGGATCATAATGTAAAAGATCTTCCCAAGCAAATGCGGCTCTCCCCCATTCACTGCCTTTAAAATAACTATGCCCCTGTTTAAATCTTGTTTCACTATCGACAGGGTCAAGACGAACAGCATCGCCATAAGTCAGAGCTGCATAAACATATTTTCCTTGACCATAATATAAATCGCCTAATGCAACATAAGATTCTTGGTAAGTGGGGTCTTTTTTGATCGCTTCTTGATAACTTGCTTTAGCTTTACCCTGATCTCCCAATCCTTCAAAAGCTCTCCCTTTTAGAAATATAAATCCACTTTGCCTAGGAAATAAATCCTGGCCTCCCTGGGCGAGTTTTGCCGCATATTCAAAATTACGGTCTTCTAGATTCCTTCGAATTGTCTGCATCCGTTGCCCTGGACCATTAGGGTCTTTTTCCGCTGATTTAGCCAACACTTCATTGGATAAATTTTGTTTTTCATTTGTACCGAATATGGAAGCCATAGCTTCAATTGTAGCACGGTGATTAGGTTGAACTTCCATTGCTTCATCGAATGAATGGCGCGCTTTTGTCATTTGGCCAAATCGAGAATAGAATGACCCCAAATGAAAGTGAGAATCTGCATTAAAAGGATTTTGCGCTGCCAATTTGAGATAAATTTCTTTGGCAGTCTCGAACTGACCGATTCCTTCATAATTCCGCGCCAAATCCACTTGCAGTCGAAAGTCGTTCGGCTCTTTTCGTGCCGCATTTTCAAGCTCGGTGATGGTGGGAGCTCGCCTAGCTTCTATTCTTGTTATTTTTCTTTTTTCTTTATCATCCAAATAATGGGTGGCCCGGGCGAGATTACGGGAACTTAGCTCAAATGCTTCAGCAATATTATAAATGTCATTAGCATATTTTACAGGACTAATGGTTGGAATATCCGAAAGCCGGGGCACTTTAGCTTTCGTGGCATTTCGGCTGGCAACTTGGTTTCCCCGTTTTTTCAGGATCGACTGAAGCTGTTGTACTTTTTTCTTATTGGAAGAAGAAGGGTTCAGTTTATAGGCTTTTTGATAATCCTTTAACGCAGCGGCATAATCTTTATTCTTCGCCTTGGAATTCCCTCTTTTTGCATAAGCGGTTGCCTGGGCAACCTTTTTACTCGAAGGTTTTTTCTTACTGGATTTTTTACCACCCTGTTTTTTCGCTAAAGAAGTGAGTTGTTGGACTTTCTTATTATAATTTTTTGACGGACTGAGCTTGTATGCTTTTTTATAATCAGAAAGGGCGCCGCGATAGTCCTTTTTCTTCGCTTTTGAATTACCTCGTTTCGCATATTTGGACGCTTGGGATGCTTTGGCTTTTTTTGATTGTGCCAGTACAATAGAGGAATTATTGGGGACAGGCAGAATCCCGACCAAAGCTATGGCCAGGATAAATCGAGTGGTCCAGATATAAATCGATCGCATGATACGGAAACGAATTTACAACAGCCGAATGGTTATGAAAGGTCTATTTTAGCGGAAAGCTGAAAGAGAAACCCATTGGGTCATAACGCGACCGTTTTCGCCCCCCTCAGTCCAGGCAAAGAAGAGTTGATCATCCACTATTTCCATCTGGGGATAACCGGAAACACGCCCCGGTTGAATTTCAGAAACGATTCGCGGTGTTTGAACATTTCCAGATTTAGATACTATTGAAGTAACGATATCGGTTGTTTCTTCTGCCATTTCAATCCAACTGACCATGACTTCTGTTTGGCTAATCCATGTTAAATCTACCCGGCCAATTGGTTTAGATAAATCGACGCGAATAGGTGCAGAAAATGAGGCGCCATCATTATGTGAAAATGCCACATTAACTGTGGGCGTTTCATTGGGTGAAGTATACCAGGCAATGGCCAAATCATTCCCATTAGCAGCCAGCATGGGGCCATTTACGGGGCAGCCGCCAATTAACCAATTGTCCTCATGAACGGGATAGGGTTCAAACCATTTACCATCCGCATAACGAATAATATTAATATCGCGGATTTCTTTTTCAGATCGGTCACGATAGGCAATGATTAAACTATTTCCCGTTTGAATAGAACTGGTGGGACAACATTCACACACCCGGTTGTCCAGCATTGCTTCTGTACCCAATTGACCATCCACCATGGTGGAATGATATAAGGCCATATCTCCCATAGAATGGGTCACAGGATCATAGGCGCCCATGTGGCGGCCATCCAGCCATACAAACCCCAGGGATGCATCCTGCTGTTGGAAAAATGATAAAAATCCATGCTCCCCTTTTGGATCAATATCGCCATGAGGAATCACCGATTCAGACCATGATTTACCCCGATCTTTGGAATGGGATATTTGAACATTATAATCGTAAGGACCATTTCCGCTTTTTTGAAGCCAATGAGACACCAATTGATCCCCGCCCACTTCATAAATAGACGGAAAGTCGGCCCAGTTCACAAAGTAAGGATCCCCGGATGTAATGGTTTGGCCTTCTGTCCATGTTCCTTTCGAAAATTCAGACCATTGTAATGCCCATTGTACCGAATCAACCTTCTCAAACCAGGACATGAGGAGTCCACCATTTTCTGTAGCAGAAACACGGGGATACCGACTGCCATTCATTGTAGACGGAAGAGAGAATTCAGGGGTTGAACACCCAAGAAGAAATAGGGATAGAAGAATGTATTTTTTCATTTTTTATCAATGTTTTCGTAGAGACGCATCGCTATACGTCTCTACATATTTATTTTATCATTGGGGACCTTCAGGCATCCCCTATGTTTAATTATTGACCTTCCGGCATTTTACAGCAGAGTTCCAAATTGGCATATGCATCGGGATCTGCCTTTTTATCATTGACACTATACCCTATAGATGTAATGGCTTTTTCTATGGCTGGGAAATCAATAAGCGATGCCTTATAGGTCACTTTTCCTGTTTTGGCTTTCAAGTCGATTTCAACTTTCTTTACGCCTTCAAGGTCAGCAACAGCTTCTTCCACGCCCATTGAACACATCATGCATTGCATGGAGTCTAATTTCAATTCAGCCGTTTTGGTATCGCTGCTGCAGCTAATTAAAAAGCTGGCGGTTAAAATACTCATTATTGTTTTCATTCTTTCCTCTTTTTCTATTTATAGAGATTAAATCTGAGTGGAGATATTAATCCCAGTTTTGCTAAACGTATTACTCATTTATCAAATTTTAAAAGTCGAATTTTCGACAATAAAAAGACCGAAAAAATAACTATCCCTATTTCTATCCAGAATAATAATCCATTGTCCATATAGAATGAAAAATAAGGGTTTTGGACCATTTCCCAGACAGGTACTTGTCCTTGTTCTGGTTGAATTTGATAGAGGAAATAATCTTTATCGCTGAATGGGTAAAGCCATTTTATTCCCACGGTTCTGGCTGTAATCCAATCCGTGATAAGATGCAGTTGTGTGCCTAAAAATATGCCCAATGAAATTGGTTTAATTTTTTTATTCTGTATTATTCTACCTACAAAAACCATGAGGCCAAATATTACAATCCAACATATGGGTGTATGCAAAATGGAATGGTGACCAGCAACGGTTTCAGACATTAAGCCGTCCACATCGGGTAAAATAGACGCGATGAGCAACACTGGCATAAATGGCGATATCGTCCAGGACGATTGTTTCATCAATCGTCCCAATATATATCCGGATGCGATGTGAGAGGGTAAAAACACGATTATTTACATGTTTATCATTTACGATTTAACTAAACGCATGGGTTTAAGTTTCATCTTACATTCATCACAAGTTCCAGGTACATCGCTACGTACGTGACTATGGATAAGCATGGGACAACCATAATATTCCATTTGATCTTTGGTGGTAATGACACCAGCCACCAATTTCATATTACATTCAGGACAATTCCCCGCTTCCCGGCTATATACATGTTTATGACTCTCCTTTGGACATGTATAATAGATCAGCCTTTCATTCTCGATTTTCTGAACGGTTTCTGCCTTC
>JABGTK010000096.1 GCA_018647265.1 Candidatus Neomarinimicrobiota bacterium
CTTTTTTCCTGGCGCATGGGCACCAGCCGAAATTTTGTAGCAGACGAATTTCAGTGGAGTAATATCAGTTCATCGGTTCGGGCCAACATTAGCCGAAAACTGAATCTTGATTTTTCCATGACCCACGATTGGTACGATTTTGACAAAGAAAAAAATATGCGTATCAATACATTTAAAACCAAAGGCGGTGTGCCAACTCCACGACTGATCAACGCCCGTTTCTCCACCGGATTTCGTTTTTCCGGGAAGCGTCTTTCTTTTGATCCTGAAGATGAAGAAACGACGGAAGAAGACACCACCGAAACTGAAGAACGAATGGATGGCGCCAATTTACTCGGACGGTTTGGGAGTGTAGGTAATTCGGGCCAGAAGAATACGGGTGACCTATGGTCCACTTCTGCCAGTTTCAGTTTTGCCTATAACAATGCCAACCCCAATAATCCACAAAAGACATTTTGGATGTCCACTAATTCAACAATTCAAATGACAGAAAACTGGAAAGTCACTTATAACGCCCGCTTTAACCTAATCAACCAGGATTTGGTCAGCCATACTTTTTCTGTTTTCCGAGATCTACACTGCTGGGAAATGAGTGTCAATTGGACACCCAATGGTTATGCTTCGGGACTTTATTTTAAACTGAATGTAAAATCGCCAAACTTGAGAGATTTAAAAGTAGAACAACGCGGCGGCACCTTTAGCCGTCCATCTCTTTTTGACCGATAGATTTTATGTTTTGGTGTGGATTGACTAAGTTAATCCATGCATCAATATAGTTGATGAAATCCATATTAGAAATTTGTGTTTTTCAACGCCCAGTTGTAAACTCAATCACATCAATGGAGGCCTCTTATGTTTTGTCCCGAATGTAAAAGTGAATATGTGGAAGAAATAACCGTTTGCGCCGACTGTGGTGTTACCCTCGTGAAAACCGATCCTGATGCGGCACACCTTGAGAATATGAATTGGATAGTCATCGCCGATTTCAGCGGTGCTGTAATGGCAGACATGGCTGTGGTTTTGTTAAAACAAAATGACATTCCATGCTATACCAAAGGCGATTTTTTAAGCTCCGCCTACGGCATTAAAGCAATAGGCCTCCCGGGCAGTTCGGTGAAATTGTATATCCCCGAACCATTTAAGGAAAAGGCAGAAAATTTGCTGGAAGATATTATTTCTGATTATAATTAAAGCGGCTTGGGCACCATATTAAAATTGTTAAGTAAATAATTTATTTAAATCTGTTGTAATCTCTCCTCTATATTTATTACAAATTTCTTAAAAAAACATGACATCTCTCCGATCAATTAAAGGTACCCAGGATATTCTCCCGGATCAAAGCCACCGCTGGCAAGCGTTGGAAGCGGCCATTCGCAGCACCATGGAGCACTATAATTATAAAGAAATCCGTACTCCTGCTTTTGAGCGGACGGAACTTTTTACCCGAGGAGTCGGCGAAGAAACAGATATTGTATCCAAAGAAATGTATAGCTGGACAGACCAAAGTGGCGAGAAGCTCACCCTTAAACCGGAACTGACTGCGCCCGTAGCACGGTCATTCATTCAGCATAATCTGGGGGGACAAAGTCCCATCAATAAACTCTATTATATTGATGCGCTTTTTCGAAGAGAACGTCCTCAAAAAGGGCGCTACCGCCAATTCCACCAATTTGGGATTGAAGCTTTTGGCTCGGAACATCCAGAAATTGATGCGGAAGTAATCGCATTGGCCATGTCCATTTTTAATAATATTGGGTTAGGCGGGCTTACCTTAAAATTGAATTCCATTGGTTCACCCCAATGTCGCAGTAATTATCGCAATGCACTCCGCGATTTTTTAAAACCCCATTTCAATGATTTAAGCGAAACCAGTCAAAAAAGATTTGAAAATAATCCACTTCGAATCCTCGATACAAAAGCGCCTCACGAAATTGAGATCCTGAAAGACGTCCCCAATATTTCTGATTGCTGGACGGTGGAAGATAAAGTTCACTTTGAAGAAGTATGTTCTTTGTTGAATGCCATGAAAATTTCATACGAATTGACGCCTCGACTCGTTCGCGGTTTGGATTATTATACCAGAACAACTTTTGAAATCACTTCCACTGCTCTCGGCGCACAAGATGCTATTTGTGGCGGTGGCCGTTACGACGGCCTAGTAGAAACATTGGGCGGGAAGCCCACCGCGGGAATCGGTTTCGCTGCGGGGATGGAACGGATCCTTTTAGCTTTGGGCGATAAGAATTCCAGTGAGAAAACCACACAAGTTTATATTGTGGGGCTCGGTGATGCGGTACGTACAACTGTAATAAAACTTGCTGAAGATTTGCGTAAAAATAATATCAGAACTGATTTTGATGTATTACGGCGATCATTAAAAGCACAAATGCGGGAAGCCAATAAATGTGGTGCACAAATTGCAATAATCATTGGTGATCAAGAAT
Source organism: Candidatus Neomarinimicrobiota bacterium (assembly GCA_018647265.1). NCBI lineage: Bacteria > Pseudomonadati > Fidelibacterota > Fidelibacterota bacterium. The sequence continues at coordinate 2,445 of JABGTK010000096.1, forward strand.
TAGAACTAGGAAAAGCAGAAGTTAAAGACTTATCCTCTGGAGAGCAGAGCCAAGTAAAAATAAATGAATTGGTTAAGCATATCAATTCTTTGTCTTTATAAAACTTTTTATTACATTAATATACGCGCGTGGGAAAATGGATTTCCTGCCGATTAAACAAATAGACGAAATATAAATGAGCAGCAAACCAATCTTAATAGTGGAATCGCCTTCAAAAGCGAAAACAATTTCAAAATACCTCGGTGGAGAATTTGAAGTCATCGCCAGCGTTGGCCATATAAAAGATCTTCCTAAAAAAGAATTGGGTGTAGATGTTGATGACAACTTCGCTACAATAGAAGATGTATTGCCGGATAAAAAACCATTCATGAAAGAATTGAAATCGCTGGCAAAGAAAACTGACCGAATTGTAATAGCCACTGACCCTGACCGGGAAGGCGAAGCGATTGCAGCGCACATCGCCACCGAGGTAGATAAGTCTAAACTCTCCCGCGTTCAGTTTACTGAAATCACTAAAGAAGGTGTTGCGGAAGGAATGGAGCATCCTAGAGAAATAGATATGGATCTTGTGGCTGCCCGGCAAACGCGACGCATTATCGATCGCCTAGTGGGATATAAAGTTTCTCGCGTACTTTGGAGTACTTTAAAAAAGAATATGAAATTTGTAGAGGTGAGCCTTTCAGCCGGCCGTGTTCAATCTTCTACCCTGAAAATAATTGTTGAAAGAGAAAGGCTTCGTCAAGCATTCCATTCTGCCCTTTATTATGATTTAAAGGCGAACCTTCTTTCAGGAGAAAAACCATTTTCAGCAAACCTTATCCGCGTAGATGGAAAACGTCTTGCAACGGGAAAAGATTTTGACCCCAATACGGGCGAATTGAAAAAACAGGATGCTTTACTCCTATCAAAGGCCCAAGCCGATGCATTGGTTAAAGAGTTAAAAAGCGGCGCTTGGACAGTCTCAGATGTGGAAGAAAAAATAAAAAACTCACACCCAAAACCGCCCTTCACCACATCCACCCTTCAGCAGGAAGCGGCCCGAAAAATTCGATCTTCCGCCCGAAAAACCATGCGTACTGCACAACGCCTATATGAACAAGGGTTCATCACCTACATGCGGACGGACTCCACTTCTCTTTCTGGTGAGGGAATTAATGGGGCCCGAAATGAAATTTTATCCCGCTTCGGGAAAGAATATTTACC
>JABGTK010000097.1 GCA_018647265.1 Candidatus Neomarinimicrobiota bacterium
GCTATATACCGCTTATATGAACTTAATCAACAAAAACAGGATACAGCAAGTACCGTCTAAACCGGGTGTTTACTTTTTCAAGAATGAAGAAGGAGGCATTATTTACATCGGGAAGGCTAAGAATCTTCGTAATAGGGTGCGGTCTTATTTTCAGCAGAGTAAATATCAATCGGCCAAAAATATAACTATGATAAAAAGAATTGCCGATGTGGAATGGCTGGTGGTGAGAAGCGAAGTGGAGGCGCTCCTGACGGAAGCGAACCTCATTAAACAGCATCAACCTCATTATAATGTGAGTTTGAAAGATGATAAGTCTTTTCCTTATATCCGAATTACAAAGGAGCCATACCCAAGGGTTTTTATTACTAGAAATATTGTTCGTGATGGGTCAAAATATTTTGGTCCTTATACTGATGTCATGCATTTGCGCCGGTCTTTGAAGGCTGTTCATAAGATATTTCCCGTCCGTAGTTGTGATTACATGATAAATGACGAATCAATCACTGCACAAAAGGTGAGCCTTTGCCTAGATTATCACATTAAAAAATGTCAAGGGCCATGCGAAGGAATGGTGTCTGAAAAAGATTATAATGATATGATCAAACAGGTGATTCAGTTTTTGCAGGGGAGGACCAAGGAAACGGAAGTATATATCAAGACGCAAATGGACAATGCGTCTGGTGAAATGCGCTTTGAAGATGCGGGTATGTACCGAGATCAACTTCATGCCATTGGACGATTTAAAGATCGGCAGCGCAAAGTAACGGCGGATTTTGAGGATAGAGATGTTTTCGCTTTGGCCAAAGAAGAAGATTACGGTATTGCCGTTATTGTCCGTATTCGCAATGGACGCATTACCAGTCGTGAAAAGATATCGCTTCGAAATTTAGATGAATCTGATGCTATTATGATGGAAACCATTATTACGCGTTTTTATTTGGAATCGGATTTTATCCCTAAAGAAATATCATTACCGACTGAAGCTGAAAATTCGGTTCAATTAATTAAATGGTTGAAAGAAAAGCGAAATGGCGCCATTCATTTGACTGTGCCACAAAAAGGTGAAAAATCAAAAGAAGTTCGATTGGCCTATCAAAATGCAAAATTACTATTAGGCGAGTGGATGATTAACAGGAAAAAACGCCGAGAACTTGTGCCGAAAATGCTCAGTCAACTCCAGGATGATTTGCAAATGAAAGTACCGCCGCGACGAATTGAAGGATTTGACATTTCTCATTTGGGCGGTACAAATACGGTAGCATCCATGGTGTGTTTTATTGATGGGAAACCGAGAAAATCGGAATATCGAAAATTCAAGGTAAAGACTGTAATGGGAATTGATGATTATGCATCTATGCGAGAAATTGTATTTCGCCGCTATAAACGAATAAAAGAGGAAGGAAAAGGACTTCCAGATTTAATTCTCATTGATGGGGGAAAAGGACAGTTGAGCATGGCTGTCTCAGCGCTACGAGAATTGGGTTTGGATTATTTGCCTATTGTCGGTTTGGCAAAACGATTAGAAGAAGTTTTTGTGCCGGGGCAGTCTGAAGCCCAATCAATACATAAGCAATCGCCGGGATTAATCTTATTACGACGAATTCGGGATGAAGCACATCGTTTTGCCATTACGTATCAAAAACAAAAACGAACCGATTCAGTCACCAAATCCATTTTTCATGAGATACCGGGAATGGGAGAAAAACGGGTGAAAAAAATATTGTCGGAATATAAAGATGTAAAAACGATTGCTGGACTAAAACCGGAAGAATTGAAAGAACGATTGGGGTTTCCTGTATTAATCGCGGAGGCGATTATTGAATTGGCGAAAAAAAATAAGTAGTTAACACCAAACTTTGTTTACTGCACCACATGTTAATATTGCGGTTTTTTATTGGGAAATCGTTCAACCAATTACCGTGCTTCAATATGTAATTTCACCGGCCGATTCAATTGATTTAATAATGGCCGACTTCATTTAATAATATTTTACCTTAGATATATTCACCCCTTTTTTGATTGGATCGGGGTGGAGGGTCATGATCTTTTCAGAATCAATCAAACAGTAAATCCATTTTCTTTCATCCAGTCATCCGAAACAAATTTGCCTAAATAATTACGTATACCATCAGCGAGTATGCAGAGGCATTTTTGTCCTGCGTCTAATGATTGTGCTGCTTGGAGTGCTGCCCAAACCACCGTGCCGCTGGAGCCGCCGCAAAGCAATCCTTCTTCCTTGATTAATCGTCGTGCCACATCAAATGAATTTTGATCATTGATTTTTACATATTGATCCACGAACGAATTGTCCAGCACATCGGGGAAAAAGTCGTATCCAATTCCTTCTACGTGGTAAGGGAATATTTCATCGCCGCCACCGAGAATTGAACCAAATGGGTCGGCGCCAACAATTTGGATATTGGGATTCTTTTCTTTTAGTTTTTTTGCAATTCCCGTGATAGTTCCGCCAGTACCCACACCGATGACAGCCATATCCAAGTCGGCGCCGAAATCATTCCATATTTCTTCCGCAGTTCCATCATAATGGGCATCAGGATTATCGGAATTTTCATATTGATCTAAAATGTGTGAATTGGGGATTTCCTGTTGCATTCGTTTGGCCACTTCAATCAATCCTTCCGGATCATCATGAGCTGCTTCGGTCGGTGTGCGTACCACTTCTGCGCCAAGCGCTTTAAGAGTATATTCCTTTTCCATACTCATTTTTTCAGGCATAACGATAATCATGCGATATCCCTTCACCGCTGCCGCGAGTGCGAGACCAATTCCTGTATTTCCTGAAGTTGGCTCAATTAGCGTGTCGCCAGGTTTAATGCGTCCGGATTTTTCTGCATTTTCAACCATACGGCGGCCGATACGATCTTTTAAAGATCCGCCTGCATTAAAAAATTCACACTTGGCATATAAATCACAATTTAATTCTTTGCCGACAGAATTCAGTTTAACAATTGGAGTATTTCCAATGGCACCTAAAATATTTTCTAAAATCATGGGATTGCTTTCTTTAAATCATTTTCAACAAGTAATTTCGTAGCCTAGAAATTAATGTAATTAGACTGGAGTTATATCAATGAACTTACTGGATGGAAAGATTTGTATTATCACTGGCGGCGGCCGGGGGATCGGAAAAACCACTGCAATCAAATTTGCGGAAGAAGGCGCCAAGATTGTTATTGCCGAATTTGATGAAGAATCTGGGCAATCAACTGCTGATGCTGTTGGAGGATTATTTGTCAAAACTAATGTAGCGGATAAAGGAAGCGTGGATGCGTTAATTCAATCCACCATGGATGTTTATGGCCGTGTGGATGTGCTGGTGAATAATGCTGGTATTCTCATGGATAGCACATTGGTTAAAATGGAAGAAGAACAGTTTGATCGTGTGATTGAGGTTAATTTGAAGGGCGTTTATCTTTGCTCTCGCGCAGTGGCAACAATCATGAAAGAGCAGGGCAGTGGTGTAATTTTGAATGCGTCATCGGTTGTGGGACATTATGGAAATTTTGGTCAAACAAATTATGTGGCCACCAAAGCGGGCGTAATTGGAATGACAAAAGTATGGGCTCGCGAATTGGGCAAAGATGGCATTCGAGTGAATGCTGTGGCGCCGGGATTTATTAAAACTGATATGACGGCCCAAATGCCGGAGAATATCATTAAAATGATGGGAGATAAGGTGCCGGTCAAACGGTGGGGAGAACCAGAAGATGTTGCAAATGCATATTGTTTTTTGGCCAGTGATGAAGCATCCTATATTAGTGGCACTGTATTAAATGTTGATGGTGGAGTTGTGGTCTGATGGGGAAGATTATAATTATATCGGCAACCTCTCAGAATAATTTGTCTTTGGCAAAAGATCTCAAAATTTTATTAGATGAAATGGGTGCTGAAAGTGAAATGTTGAATCTGGAAGATGTTGATCTGCCACTATATACTCCGAAAAAATCAGGCCCCACAGAAAAGATCGATGCACTATCAGAAAAATTCAAAGAATCAAATGGATTTGTATTTTGCTCCCCTGAATATAATGGCGGCGTTGCACCTATTCTTTCCAATGCGTTGTCGTGGATATCTGTAACAACAGATGGGTGGCGCGACGGGTTTAATGGAAAATTCGCATTAATCTGTACCCATAGTGGTGGTCCCGGTGGGCGGTTTTTAAGCAGCTTTCGTAGTCAATTAGAACATTTGGGCACCAATGTTTTGGCAAGGACTATTTCGGTTTCAAACCACAAACCCCTGAATGCAGATTCGGCTAAACGAATCCTTCAAGGATTGGTTGACCTCGTATAAAAAAATAGGGGACGCATAATCGCGTCCCCTACGACCCGATATTTAACCGATCTTAATTTGACGTATATCCGGTTTGACTTCTTCTGCTTTTGGAATTGAAAC
>JABGTK010000098.1 GCA_018647265.1 Candidatus Neomarinimicrobiota bacterium
GTATTGCGATTAGTTTTTTCATGGTGTTAGTTCCTATTTAAGAAATGTGATTTTTTGTGTATTAAAATTATTTTTGTGGCGCACAGTAACAATATATGTGCCCGTGGCCAGTTGTTGTCCTGCAATCGTACGGGCATTCCATACAAATTGATAATGGCCCGCGCCGGGATAATCTTTTTTATGATCCAATACGATTCGGCCCAAGAGGTCATAGATGGTAATTTGAACCAATCCACCATCCGGAATCTCCAGATCAATTTTTGTCGAAGGATTAAATGGGTTGGGATAGGCCGGTTTAATCATAAATGAGTTGGGAATAATTTCCTCATCGTCTGTTCCCAATGAAGTCCAGCGAACGATCCAGCCCCAGTAGCCAGAAGATATTTTGTTTTGGTTCGATTGGGATACACCAATAACATTTTGTCCCACGGTGCCATTCAACTGATACGCATTACCTTTGGCTTGAATATTACCGGCGGATATACCTGACCGTTGGATGGCTTTACTTTGGGCACCCAGACCTGTCATGAGTATAAATGCAACCATGATTGTGGTTCGTATGGCAAACCATTTTTGAACATTTATTGTTTGTTTTATCATTTGTCTTCCTTGTTTGCTTTTGAAGAAAATTCTTTGATCATCGTTTCCAGTTCTGTGGTAACGATTGGTTTCATTAAAAAAGGGATATTCATTTTTTCTGCAATCTTTTTTACGGCAACATCTGCAGATACAATGATTGTTTTATGCATTAATTTTAATTGTGTCGATATATCTAAGCCCGTGCCATCACCAAGATGGTAATCTGAAATTAAAATATCTACATGATTTTTTTCTGCAATTGCTATAGCTTCACGGACCGATTTAGCATCACCGCAAAGTATCGTGTTTTCTTTATTCTCAATTACTTCCGCCAATGCAGCCAAACCGAGTGCTTCGTCATCGACGGCTAAGACTGAAATCGTTTGTCCTGACTCTTGTATGTTTGATTTAGGTGTAGCAAAATTCATGCTTAGATAATAATTGGAATAATTTTAAAAACATCATACAATGTTGTGAATGGTTCTATTATGTTGCGAAAGGGTCTATGGTGATGTGAGTGGGACCGGGGAAGAAGTTTGAAGTTAGATGGAAGAGGAAAGGGAAAAGGAAAAAGAAGAATAATGACAGTAATATTTCGATTACATTAATAGGATTATTGTCATGTCCCTTCTTCGGTGGGCAGGCAGATAAACAGTAAAGCCAAATACAACGGTCTAACAGTTTATCCGTTTTTTATACGATTAATCTTTTCTTTAATTCGATCGCATATGATCGACTCATAACCAATTGAGTCTCCAAGCCATTCAAATAGACATGAAACGTTCCCTTCCCAAATGGTGATATATGATGAATCTTATTAATATTTACAATTGTTGAGCGGTGAATTCTAAAAAAATGATTTTCAGGTAAAATATTTCTCCAGTCTGAGAGTGATTTCCGAATAAGGGTTGGTTTTATACCCAATATATAAATCATAGAATACACATCCTTTGCCTCAATATATTGAATTTCCTTTAATTGAATAAACTGAAAAGTCTCATCAGTTTGAACAAATACTCTATCTTCTAAGGTGAAAGTTTTAAGAACAGGTTCGTATTTTTTATTTTCTATTTTATTAAATACGTTTTGTATACGCTCGACAGTTGGCGGTTTTACAATATAATCTATTGCATTAACCTCAAAAGCACGAATAGCATATTTATCCATAGCGGTAATAAATACAATTTTTGTTTGCGGCGGTACAAATGGAACTAAATCAAAACCTAAATCCCCCTTGAGATTTATATCAAGGAAAATGATAGAAAATTCAGTTTGGTTCAAGGCTTCTTTTGCCTCCGATAAAGAATCCGCTTCGGTAGTGACCCCTTCAGGACAAATTTCATGCACTAAATCACAAATTTGTTTCCTTGCGAAAGTTTCATCATCTACAATTAAAATATACAATGGATTCATAAGGATGGTATTATTAAAGTAACAATAACTTTTCCATCTTCTTCTTTATGGGTTAAAGTCCAATTATCTTTAAAATGATGTAATAACCGTTTTCGAATATTTACAAGTCCGATACCACCTTCATACAAGGCTATTTTTTGATTCTTTTTTGATTCATCTTTTTTCACCCATTTACCATCATTCTCAACGACGATATTTAAATTTGTATCTTTTTTATCAACAAATAGATTAACACTACAAACACCATCATGCGTGTTATATCCATACTTTACTGCATTTTCGATTATTGGGAAGATAATTAACCCAGGTATTTTATGATCCATTAGTGATTCGGGACATGTAATGGCAGATTCCAACTTATCTTCATATCGTATTTTTTGTAATTCAATGAATTCTTCAATGAGGCCAATTTCATTTTTCAAACTTACTGTTTCCGATAAATCTTCACTCAAAATATGCTGGAAATATTTCGCAAGATGTAAAGTCATTTCACGCGCTTTATCGGGAGAATTACGAATTAAGTAATGAAGTGAATTTAGAACATTGTATAGAAAATGTGGTTTGAGTTGAAATCGCAATACTTTTAGTTTTTCTATTTTAACTTGCTCTAACATTAATGCTTGCTTTTGATTAGCGTCAATAATTAAATAAAAATATTTGAATAAAAAATATAATGTGGACCACAATAAAGCAATAAACACATAATTTACCATATGCGGAAAGCGAGCGCCGGGTACAAAAAAACCAATCATTAATTTTGGGAAAATACCAAAAGTAAATGTTGCTATAATAAAACTGAATAAAGCAGCAAGAGATATAACAGCAAAAACAATAGTGCTTAAGGGTTTATTAATTAAATTTGCTTTTTTAAAAATAATGCGCGCTATTAAAGATATTAATAATCCCGTAAAAGAAACAATAAATCCATATAATGCCACTTCAGTTGAAGGACCATGATCTAAAGATACTTTGAAAAATATAACAAAAAAAAGCGTCGACCAGCCAGTTATCTGTAACTGCCAAAATGTAAATATTCTAGGGCGATTCAAAAGATTATGCCCATTTTACATACGGTTTTCTTGGAGCAAAATCAAACCCTGTGGCACCAGAAATATCGGATATTTCGTAAAACTTTTTCCCATCCTTGAAATATTCGTCTATAATACTTTTAACGACTTCCATATATTTTTTCATACCAACCAAATTAAATACGCCAGTTCCTTGGTGAAATAGTATATCGCCACCAATCAAGTTAAATAGAAATGAATATAAACCATCGTCCGTTTTAAATTTCCATTCAGGATTTTCCGTAATAGGCAAACCCGATACAGGGCTCTTTTTATTCATTTATCAAATCTTTAAGAATTTATAAGTCATTTAGGTGAGAGTTTCGTCCCATCAGGTGTATCTTTTACAATCCACCCTTTCGAAGCTATTAAATCGCGCAATTCATCCGACTTTGCCCAATCTTTATGTTGTCGCACTTCCTCTCTCTCAGAAACCAATTCTATTATCTCTTGCGGAATAGACTCATCTTTAGGAAGCACACCGAATACTGAATCAAAATAAGCAATAAAATTTATTCCTTGAGATGCTTCATCTTCAGATAATGAATTTTTATCCAAAGTTGAATTTGTAACACGAATCCAATCAAAGAATACAGCCAAAGCCTTTGGCGCATCCAAATCATCTTCCAAAGCAATGTTGAATGGATTCACCGCATCGGGGAAATCGGATGTGGATTTTCTATCTATATCAGTCAAACGTATTCGCAATTCATGAATCCTCTGGATGGCCATTTTAGCTTCATGTTGTTTATCCAAGGTAAAATTAACTTTCGTTCGATAATGGGCACTTAGCATGATATAGCGAATCTCTTCTGCAGTAAAACCTTTTTCGAGCAGATCCGGTATACAATAAAAATTTTCGATAGATTTACTCATTTTACCACCATCTACCATGAGAAATTCAGAGTGAAGCCAAAAATTCACAAAGGGCGTATCAGCAGCACAAACTGATTGGGCAATTTCATTTTCATGATGGGGAAACTTATTATCCACACCACCACAATGAATGTCAAAATGCTGTCCTAAATATTCCATAGACATGGCAGAACATTCTATATGCCAGCCAGGGCGGCCTTTACCCCACGGTGAATCCCAAGCCACATCACCATCTTCATTCTTGTAAGCTTTCCAAAGGGCAAAATCCTGGGGATTATCTAACCCATATTCATCTGATACCACCCGTTCTGATTGGCGCATTCCCGCCATATTAATATTTGTCAGATTACCGTAATCTTTAAATGATTCAATGGAAAAAAAGACAGAACCATCATCCGTTTTATAAGCATTCCCTTTATCAATTAAGGATTTAATCATTTTGATCATGCCATCCACATGTTCGGTGGCAGCGGGATATACATCGGCGGGAATAATTTTTAATGATTTTAAATCACGGTAAAACAATTCAGTATAATGGCTTGTGATTTCTGAAAGAGGTTTCCCCTCATCCATAGATTTCTTAATGGTCTTGTCATCCACATCTGTAATATTCATTACATGAAAAACATCAAATCCACGAGCCACTAAAACTCGTTTAAGAAAATCTTCAAAAAGGAAGGTGCGAAAATTGCCAATATGGGCTGTATCATATACGGTTGGTCCACATGTATATAGTTTAACTTTCCCTTTTTCTAAGGGAATAAAATCTTCTTTTTTTCGTGAAAAAGAATTATAAAATCGGAGCACGTTTTTTACCCACTGATTGGAGAAATTTTAGATCTATATGAACTGCAATTGCCTGCTGAAGTGCATCAATTTTTATGACAAGTCTATCCTCACCTTTTATTTGAAGCACAATACCTTTAGTTCCTTTCATAGGCCCTTCAAATACTTCTACTTCATCCCCTACTGAAAAATATTCTGTAGGTTCAAGTTCATACCCTCCTTCCAAAGCTAAGCGAATCGACTTTATAACTTCGTCTTGGACGATTGCGATACTACCACTAAACTTGACAATCGTACTTATGCCATGTGTTTCTAACACAAAAATTGAATTTTTAAGTTCTATCCGTGCAAATAAATAACTCGACAGAAGAGGCAATTCTACCCATTTCATTCGGTCGGACCATTTGCGCTTTTGCCGTACCAATGGCAAATAGGCCTCTATCCCATTTTTCTCTAATTGCTGAAGAGCAACTTTTTCTGCCCGAGGTTTCGAGCGGACAGCTATCCAATGTTGTTCCATTAATCTTCTAATGCTTCATTAATTATTGTTTGTATCAATTCCGGAAAACTTAATCCAGCAGCAGCAGCCGACTTTGGAACTAAACTTGTTTCTGTCATTCCCGGCAATGTATTCACTTCTAAAAACCACACTTTGTTGGTTTCATCTAACCGAAAATCCACTCTAGAATAGTGGCGACACCCTAGTAATTTATGGATTTTTAAAGCTGACGCCTGAATCGATTTTGTTATTTCTTCCGATAAATTTGCGGGACAAAAATAGTCCGTCATTCCTTGGGTATATTTACATTCATAATCGTAGAGTTCATGACTGGGGACAATTTCTACAATGGGGTATGCTGTATCACCAATGATTGATATTGTTATTTCACGGCCGGCAATAAAGGCTTCTATCAAAACAACAGAATCGTATTGCCGCGCTAATGCAACAGCATCAGCCAATTCAGATTGATCTTGAACAATGGTCAATCCAATGGTGCTACCTTGACTGTTGGGTTTCACCACCACAGGATAACCCAAATCATGATCCATAGGCACATCATCACCTGAGGATAATGCAATCCAATTCGGTGTTAAAATATCTTTTCGATGAACCAACGCTTTACTCACCCGTTTATCCATACAAATGGCAGATGATTCGTTACCGGAACCGGTGAACCGCACACCCAAAGATTGAAGGAATCCCGGAATAACACCATTCTCACCATCACCACCGTGAAGGCCATTAAACACCACATCCACCGATAATAGATCTGGAATTAATGATTTTATATCATCTTGGGAATCAAGTGATAAAACATCATAGCCCAACTCTTTACAGGCATCAGAAATTGCTTTTCCTGAAGATAAGGACACATCCCTTTCAGCTGAATTTCCACCGGCTAAAACGCCAATCTTCATTGCGCCAACTCTCCCAAAATTTGTTGAGCACCATCCATGATATCTTTAACAATAAATGTGGGTGTAATTGACCCAAGTTTTTTTTGCGTATCCTCACCTCGGCCGGTCAATACTAGCATGGTATCCATCCTTGAATTTATGCCCGCTTCTATATCGGAAACAGCGTCACCAATCATTATTGAATTGGCCAATTCAATACTATGATCTGAAGCCGCTTCCTTAAACATACCGATTCCTGGTTTTCTAAAGTCCGATGCATTATCTGGATGATCGGGACAAAAATATATTCCTAGCAAATTCAAATTGTTATTATAAAACTCATTCAATATAAAATCATGAATTTCGCCCAATCGATTGATATCAACAATGCCGCGGCCGATTCCCGATTGGTTGGTAATTATACAAAAACGATGGCCTGCGTTACCCAGTTGTTTCAGCGCATCCATGGTAAAATCATAAAATTCAAACTGGTCTATTGAATTGATATATCCTGGATCAGGATTCAAAGTGCCATCCCTGTCTAAAAATATTGTATCGTATTGTTTCATTCTGTGATATGCTGACCAGAAATGTCTTTAATATTTACTGAACTGCGGAGAAAATAAATGGCCCCTATAATTATTAAAGGTACAAACCCGACCGCATGGAGAAGTACGGCGAAAGCTTGAGATTCTGTCCTACTTACGAAAAACAATGTAGTTAATACATAAACTGCTGCTGCATGATATGTTCCCACGGCACCGGGGGCTGCTGGAATGGCAACTGCCAAGGATGTGGAAATCAACACAACGCCCACTTCAATCCACGATAAATGAATTCCTGCCGCAAGGATTACAGCATAGGTAATGCTGTAATAAACCACCCACATAAAAATGGTATGCAGCACAATTTGCCCAACGTGCTTTGTGGCACGGATGGAGGTTAAACCATCCACCAAACTATTAATAATTGTAAGAATACGATGGGCCCATGGCTTTTCAAAAACTGACCATTTTTCAATTTGTTCTATCAAATGGGATTTGGCACGTCCCAAGGCTAAGACAAAACCAAAACCAACTAGGGTAAATATTACTACTGCTAACATGATATTCCGGCCAGCTTCATCAAATGGATATAACCATCCAAAAATTAAAATCATACAAACAAGCCCGAGCATATCTAAAATTCTCTCAAGGATTACTGTTCCAAAAGCAGCCGATGTTTCTACATTTTCCCTCGCTGCAATTGTATAAGCCCTTAGCAGTTCTCCTAATCTAAATGGTAAAACAGCATTCCCGAAATAGCCCACCATAGTGGCTGCGAAAAGTGGATGAAATCGAATATTTTCAATTGGTTCCAAAAGCAACTGCCATCTTTCAGCGCGAATCGCCACAGAAAATATCAATAACATAATTGCTATGGATAACCATAACAGGTTCACAGATTTGAGGTGAAACCACAATTCATTAAAATCTACTTGGTCAAAAGCATAATAAAGTCCCACAGAACTGATGGCAATACTAATGATTAATTTTAACCACTTATTCACGGAGATTAATGACCTCCTTCGCAGATGGGTTGAATGAATGGTATAATTTCAAATTTCCAATTCTATATTTGTTTACTTTCAGAGATACGTTTTGATCGGGGCCGTAAATTATTTTGATTACTTTGGGATGCCCCTTTTTTGATATGGTCAATTTCCCTTTATAACCCATCATGGGTATATCAATATCCATCGCCACTATCATCTCACCCACAATAGGTGTTCCGAAAAGAACATCTTTAAAATCACCTGTAATGAGATTAAAGATACTTATATCGCCTTCAACCGTTTGGTCAATAATGAGCTGGCCTGTCACCTTGTTCCACGTTTTGATCGTATCTCCTGCTACATAAACAGTTTCAGAAGCTGTATCCAAAAGGTAATGTTCTTCTTTAAATATTTCAATCGTACCATATTCAACTGAATTGGATTCAAATTGCTTCTGCTGAATCTCTACAGAAATCACCACACCATTGGCATCGTTCATGGCTGAAATAAATTTGTCTTTCCATGGATTAGTTTGAGCCAATGACACTACTGAAAACAGTGACATATAGATTAAGGTGCGCTTCATGGATAGTTAATCGAGTGTTTCTAGGTACGACTCATCGACCAGTACTTCTCGCGCTTTACTGCCCGTAAAAGTACCCACAATGCCAGCTTGTTCCATTTCATCAATCAATCGCGCTGCACGGGAATAGCCAACTTTTAATCGCCGCTGAATGAGTGATATAGATCCTTGCTGATGCATTACTACCAATTTTACAGCTTCATCAAATAGTTCATCAAATCCACCATTATCTCCAGTAACGAGTCCACCGGCGCCCATAGTTTCTCTTGGACTAGGTAAAACCAATTCATCTGCCTTGGGTTGTTGTGTTATATGGCCCATTAACGATTCAATTTCTTCGAGACTTAAAAATGCATTATGAAGTCGGGTTGGCTCAGAGGAACCACTGCCAAGATATAGAAGGTCACCTCGGCCAATGAGTTTTTCTGCACCGGAGCCGTCGATGATAGTTCGTGAATCAATTTTTGTGGCTACTTGAAAGGCAATCCGAGATGGGAAATTGGCTTTTATCACACCGGTAATCACATCCACCGATGGTCTTTGTGTTGCAACCACCAAGTGAATCCCAACTGCACGTGCCAATTGAGCCAAACGAGCAATCGGCGCTTCAACTTCTTTGGCATTTAGCATCATTAAATCTGCAAGTTCATCAATAAGTACAACAATAAATGGCATGATAGTTTCACCTTTGTCGCGCATCTTTTTATTATATTCGCCAATATTACGAACAACCGCATCGGCCAAAACATCGTAACGTCTGCCCATTTCTTTTTCAACAGCGCGGAGAGCTAATGTTGCATTCTCTGGTGTGGTAACAATCGGTTCATCTATATCTTCTATCTTAAGTAAATGATAATCAGATAATGAACGATATAAAGTCATTTCAACTTTTTTCGGATCAATAATGACAAATTTCACTTCATCCGGTGAGGCCTGATAAAGCAAACTGGCCAGAATTGTATTCATACATACAGATTTCCCGGAACCAGTGGTACCGGCAATAAGGAGGTGTGGCATTTCGGCTAAATCTAATATTGCGATTTCCCCTGTAGTTGTCTTCCCTACCGCTAAAGTCAATTTTGATTCCGCCGAAGCGAATTTCTCTGAATTGATTACCGACTTGAAATAGACCATATCAGGGTTGCGGTTTGGAATTTCAATCCCCACCGAGGATTTTCCCGGAATTGGGGCAATGACACGAACACGGCTTGCTTCCATCACGCGGGCTAAATCGTCGGATAAAGCGACAAATTTATTGACGCGAACACCTTCAGCAGGCTCTACCTCAAATAATGTAATAACGGGACCTGGACTCACATTAACCACTTTACCCATAACACCGAATGTCTGTAATGATTGCTGGAGGAAGTTGGCGCGGTCCACCAATTCGTCGCGACTCATACCGCTCTGAATATTGAGAGGATTAGCTAACAATTCCGCCGATGGCAATTGGAATTCCCGTTTGGGCGTTTTACGCTCTTTAACCGCATCAATATCAACTTCCGTTTCCTCAACTACTTCACCAACTTCTAAATTACCTTCTTTTGCTTCATCCTGTTCCGGGTCAACAGATGATTGATCAGTCTCAATTATTGTTTCATCTGTTTCGTCTTCATTCTCTTTAGACGCTTTTTGATCGATGTCAATATCTTCGAATGAATCATCCACCTCTTCTGCTGAAGATTCAGGTTTTTGCAATTCATCAATTGGTTCTTCATCTTCAGTTTCAGGACGTTTTTCAGGTTCAATTACATCTGCTTCATCTTTTCGCTGCGAATCAATTTTTTCTATCAAATTTTGTGTATGACGACGCTTTTCATCCTCGACGGATATATTTTCAGTAACCAATTTTTGATTATCCCGTTTTTTCTGAATCTTCTCTAATAATGCTTTGATCGGCTCATAAAAACTGAATCCAAAGTAACCGCGAATAAGTACCATCCACAGGGCTAAAAGAATAATGACAATGCCAATACCACCAACAAAATCATAAATGAATTGGGAGATGATGCCGCCGATCAATCCACTGAAACGAAAAGAATTATCCAATATACCATAACGAAATATTTGTGCGGCGCCCAGAGTAATTGAAGATAATACAACAACACCAATTAAATAACCAGAGAGGCGACTGATCGCTTCAAATTCTTTGTGTGTAAAAAACCAAATTCCCCACGAAATCGCTAAAAGGGGTAAAATAAATGAACTATAACCAAAGGTGAGTTTAATGAAAAAATAGCCAATCCAAACAC
Source organism: Candidatus Neomarinimicrobiota bacterium (assembly GCA_018647265.1). NCBI lineage: Bacteria > Pseudomonadati > Fidelibacterota > Fidelibacterota bacterium. The sequence continues at coordinate 10,489 of JABGTK010000098.1, forward strand.
CAAGGATTCCCATGGGATTTTCCACACGAACATTTGGTGAAATACCCGGATCTTCAAAAGGGCTGTATCCTAGCAAACTGATAAAAACTAATAGTGAAATAGCTACGGCCAGAATACCTAATATTTCTAATCTTCTTTCTTTCATTAAAATAATTCTCCATGTGATTCCGTCATTTCATCATACCAATCCACAAACCGACTGACACCAACATCAATACTAATTTGAGCTTCATAATCTAAACGTGATTTAGCACGGGATACGTCTGAAAAAGTTTGGAGAACATCGCCGGCAGGTAATGCTTGTCGCTCAAGTTTGGGGTCAACCCCAACACGCTCGCCAATCACATGAACTAATTCATCTAGTTTTACCGGCTCTGAATTTCCCAAGTTGTAGATAGCATATTGATCTTCAGCGTTCATGGCGCCAAATATACCATTAATTATATCGTCGATATATGTGTAATCCCGCGCCGTAGAACCATCGCCAAAGAAGGGAATAGCCTCTCCTCGTTTCATCATTCGGGTAAATTTATGAATAGCCATTTCTGGACGTTGTCTAGGCCCATAAACGGTGAAAAACCGAAGGCATGATGTGGGGATTTCACTCAAATGATGATAGGTATAACACATCACTTCACCCATTTTTTTTGTGGCACCATAAGGGGAAATTTGAAAATCCACAATATCATCTTCGGAAAATGGTGTTTTTTTATTATTACCATACACTGAGGATGAACTAGCAAATAAGAATTTTTGCACATTCGATTTCTGCATGGCCTCCAACAAAGTTTGGGTACCGTTAATATTCACATCGGTATAAAGCAAGGGATCTTCAATCGAAGGTCTTACACCTGCCATGGCAGCCAAATGTACGACAACTTCAAAATCGTTTTTCTCAAACAATTGAGAGACCAATTCACTATCCCGAATATCACCTTTTACAAAAGTGTATTCATCATAATCTGAATGACTGGATCGATTTAATTCTTTGATGCGTGGATTATAAAATTCGTTCAAATTATCAAGACAGACAACTTTGTTCCCCGCTGCGAGCAATTGATCGGTTAAATGAGAGCCGATGAAACCTGATCCGCCAGTGACCAAAACTGATTTATTTGAGGTTTTTTCCATAGAACTATGCTTTAACTATTTACAGTCCCATCTTTATAAAATGGCGGTTTAACAACTTTGCACTTTAATTTTTTATTACGGACTTCCAATTCCAGTTCCGTGCCAATCTTTGCCATTGGTTTCGCCACGTAAGCAATGCCGATTCCCCGCTTTAAAGATGGTGATTGGGTGCCGCTTGTTACTTCTCCCACCACTTCTCCATTCGCTAAAACTGAATATCCTTTACGAGGAATTCCGCGATCAATCATTTCTATACATATCAATCTGCGGGAGAGTTTTTCCTTTCCTTCAACCAATGCATCTTTACCAATAAAATTATTTTTTTCTAATTTGGTGATCCATCCCAAGCCCGCTTCAATCGGGTGGGTGGTTTCATCAATATCATTCCCATAAAGGGCATATTTCATTTCCATCCGGAGCGTGTCTCGACAACCGAGGCCCACAGCTTCGACATTGTTTCCACCAGCGGACATAATGGCATCCCAGATTTTGACAATGTTATCGTGGTCAGCATATACTTCAAAACCCAATTCTCCAGTATACCCAGTTCGTGCTATTGTGGCAGGACTGCCATCTATATTTCCAATATCAAAACAATAAAAGTCTAAGGTATTCAAATCTATATCCACAATGGTCTGAAGAATTTCTCTGGACTTCGGCCCTTGAAAAGCGATCAAGCCAGTTTGTTCACTCATATCCATAATATCTACATTGTCAGGCTTATGAGCCATGAGCCAATCCAGGTCTTTCCCTATATTTGCACAATTTACCACCAACATAAAATGGTCGGTATAACGATAAATCAGAAGGTCATCGATTATGCCACCATCCTCGTAACACATGGCGGAATACTGAGCTTGCCAAGGTTGAATAACCGTAGCATCATTAATTGTTACATAATCGAGAAATGCCTCCGCACCTTCTCCTGAAACGATGAATTCCCCCATATGGCTTACATCAAATAAACCGGCGGAATTGCGCACAGCATTATGCTCTTGCATAATGCCACCATATTGGATGGGCATCTCATAACCGGCGAAATCCACCAACTTTGCCCCCAAAGCTATATGTTTATCATATAATGGCGTTTTTTTCATGATGCTTCGAAATACTCTTTCAACTTTTTCATACCTTCATTGATATCTTCCACTGTAATGCCGGAATAGGCAAAACGAATGAAGAATTCAGTTTCTTCTAA
>JABGTK010000099.1 GCA_018647265.1 Candidatus Neomarinimicrobiota bacterium
GTTTCGAATAAATGGATATAAGAATCTGCTCCTTCAATTGCACCTACAGATTGAGCCAATTTCACCGTTTTTACTTTTGTTTTTGATGCAATAAATTTAGGTACACGATCGCTGAAATAAGATTCGGAAGCAATCACTTCTATTTTGTCCGATTTAATGCGTTGGATAATGCGATTCAATTTTGCTGGGGAAGGAGTAATCCCCGGTTTAGGTTCTAAGAATTCAACCGTTTCCAAACCAAATCGATTCGAAAAATATGGCCAGGAATTATGGTAAAAAATTAGTTTTTTCCCTGACAGATTTGTATAACGATTCTGCCAATCTAAAATGGCCTTGTCCAATTGATGATTAAACGCATTCAGGTTTTGTTGAAATATATCAGAATTTCTTGGTTCTGCTTTGGTCAGTTTTTCAGCGATTAATTGTGCAATGAGTATTCCATTTCTCGGATCAAGCCAATAATGGGGATTCCCAAAACGATGGATATCTCCCATACTGGCGTCCACGGTTCCTGCGGGAATTTCCATTTTTTCAATTTCAACAGAACAATCCACTACCTCGATTTTTTGATTGCGGGAACCATCAATAACTTGCTTAGCCCACAAATCCAACTCCATACCCACCATAAAATACAAGTCAGCCTTTCGAACTTTGATCATGTAGGAAGGGAGCACCTCTATATAATGGGGGTCTTGGTTCCCACGAGCAATACTGATAACAGTCACATGATCCCCGCCAATAGATTTCACAATATCAGCCAAATCCGTGGTTGAAGTGACGACCCGAACTTTTCCGAAACAAATGGACAGTATGCTCAATATTAAGAATAATTTTCTCATGACTTAATACCGATGCGGTTTGTGGGGGCCTAAAGACCAGATAAGTTGGGCCGTCGTTTTTAAATGTTTTTTGTCATAGCCTTCATGATCATTTGCCACTTGACCGATCCTGATTCTGAGGACAGCTGATTCTTCAACGGGACTAAAACCTATAAAAATTGATGGATCCATGTTGTGGATATCCGCCAGATCAAATTGCCAGAAATCGCCCATAACACCCACATTCCAGGCCTTATTAAATTGGAAGTTTACCAAAAGATATCCTGCTGTTAAGACCTCCTTGGGATGAACCGTTTTTTCTTCATGTTTATCACCCAACTCAAATTGAATCACCTCACCTTGGAGAGTCAACGAACGGTACTTATTGGGGCGCCATTTATATTTGAAATCCGCACCACCAAAACTTTTTTCATGATCTACGTAATAACTGGTACCAAATTCAAAATGATTCACTTCATTCAGGTCAATAAAGTGGGACCATCGTGCAGAAGACCCTTTAAGCTGTTTCTCTCCGTCGTCGTGTTCCTCATCAATATGTCCATCGTTACTATCACCACCTTCATGATCATAGTCAATGTGATCTGATACATTTTTTCCATGGTCGTGGTCACTGATATCAGAATTAAAATACCCAATGGATAGATTGCTATACCAAGGTAGTGGCATTAGCCAATTGACTTCCAATCCGGTGGCGGTATAGAATTCTTCACCCAGTACCATGGATATTCCTTTGGGTGCTTCAATAAATGGAAATAAATGGGCATGATCTTTATTGATCTTGCCAAGGTCCGGCCTGAACTTCCCGGCACGGAGGCCTAATCCAAATGGAAGTCCTCGTTCAACTGTAATCACCGCTTCTTCTAATTCTATGGGAGAATCATCATTATGTTTGTGTAAATATACATCGGCACGAGCAAAGGGGTTAACATAACCTTGGACAGCAATTTCAATCCCAGAACTAGATAAGTTTGGATCTTTTTGGAGCTGATCCATTACCAAATCTCCAACTATACTGAATTGGGGGTTGGCTGTCGTCTGGCTAAATAAAATTCCTGAAAATATGAGTACCCCAATTAATTTTTGTAACATTGGATACTTCCTCTATGTTGTGTTTTATGGGAATCCCCGACGAACCGAGGATATGTCATTAAGTGCTAAAACTAAACGACAGGGGGACCGCGATCCCAATGGACAAAATTCTGGGATGCAGTTGAGAGGAAATATTGAGGTGTCCAATGAATTGTTTCGAATTCAATTGGGATTTGGTCTACGGTAGAAATAATACCATCATTGTTGGTGAGGCGTTTGCCAATAAACCATTCACAGGCTTCCCCGACAGAATGGTGAGATTTTTCTTCACAGTCAATAGCACAAAGACTGGCCTCTGAAGGAAGCAGATCATGGCCATGTCCCATATGCGAAGTTGATATTTGGGTGAATAGGCCCATCCACACCAAAAGGATTAATGTAATGAATTGGTTTATTGATTTCATCAGTGGCGGAAAATAGGCCAAATATTTTGAAAAGAAAAGCCCCTCCCAGAAAACTGGAAGGGGCTGGAGGAGGTATTATATTCTATTGAATACTACGCTTGGTAGGCTGGCGTTTTATCCATTACTATTGGAGATTCGGCAGAGTGAAATTGTTGTTCTTCAGTTGAACCTTCCATAGCTACTGTCGATGCATTCCCTGCTGTAACTGTATTTTGAACGGCATCAAAATACCCCGTTCCCACAAAAGCCTGGTGCTTGGCAGCCCGGAATCCGTTTTCTTCATTTTCGAATTCACGATTCTGCATGTTTGAATAAGCGTACATACCATCGGCGGCATAAGCACGGCTCAATTCGAACATACTCAGGTTTAGTGCATGCCACCCGGCCAAGGTGATGAACTGGTATTTGTAACCCATTTTGAATAGTTCTTCCCGAAAGGATTTAAGTTCTGCATCACCCAAATTTGCTTTCCAATTGAAAGAAGGGGAACAGTTGTAGCACAAAAGTTTCCCGGGATATTTCTCATGGATGGCTTCGGCGAACCGACGTGCTTCATCCAAATTCGGTTTGGCCGTTTCGCACCACAGGAGATCTGCATAAGGTGCGTAAGACAGACCCCGATCGATTGCTTGATCTAACCCATTATTTACGTAGTAAAATCCTTCGTTGGATCGATCTCCAGTAACAAATTGTTGATCGCGAATATCAACATCCGTAGTGATAAGGTTGGCTGCGTTGGCGTCAGTCCGGGCTATAATGACTGAAGGAACATCCATTACATCCGCCGCTAATCTAGCCGCCACCAGTTTATTGATTGCTTCCTGAGTAGAGACCAATACCTTACCACCCATGTGGCCACATTTTTTGGCTGATGATAATTGATCTTCCCAATGAACCGCTGCAGCGCCTGCTTTGATCATGGATTTCATGAGTTCATAAGCATTGAGGTTTCCGCCAAATCCAGCTTCTGCATCTGCAATCAAAGGAACAACCCAATCGGTACTATCATCACCTTTCATCCAATGGATTTCATCCGTACGAAGGAGTGAATTGTTAATCCGTTCCACCAACTTGGGAACAGAATCGACGGGATATAGACTTTGATCCGGGTACATGGCGCCAGCTGAATTGGCGTCTCCCGCTACTTGCCAACCAGAACAGTATACCGCTTTCAACCCGGCTTGGACTTCCTGAATAGCTTGGTTGCCTGTAAGGGCGCCCAGAGCTGAAACAACTTCATCTCCCTTGAGTGCTTCCCAAAATTTTTCGGCACCTTTTTTGCCAAGTGTATATTCTATCTGGACAGACCCACGAAGGTTTACCACTTCATCAGCGGTATAGGGACGGGCGATGCCTTCCCAGCGGTCGTTTTCTTTCCAGTCTTTTTCTAATTGATTTACTTGTTCTTGTCTATTCATTATAACCTCACTTGTATATCTTGTTCAAAAATTTCTGATGTACTCATTGAGCGATTGATGGTCGGTCTATCCTGAGCTTTCATTTGATTTAGCTTAGGAGTGGAAACCATTCTTCTGTCAGTAATATCCTGTTCGAAGATGTGTGTTCTTTGTTGATCTTTCATTGTTATTCTCCTGTTTAGATGTATTGGTAAGCTTTGAGTGTTAAGAATTCGTCAAAGTCTTCCGTTTTGATCATATTGGTGAAAAGGTCTGTGGCAATATTGAAACGGCCGGAAAAATAATTATCCAATCCAATTTCTGTTTTGATCTGTTCCAATTCTTCCATAATCAATTTTTCAATTTTTTTAACTGTAATGCATTCACCTTCTTCAGTAACAGCTTCAAGATGGACGCATTGCCAGAGTTGCGAGCGACAAATTTCTGCTGTTGCTGCATCTTCCATCAAGTTATACAGGGGTACACAACCGTTTCCCCTGAGCCATGCTTCGATGTACTGAATCCCCACACGAATATTATGCCTCACGCTGTCTTCAGTGATATGGCCAGCGGGAACTTTAAGTAAATCTTCTGCGGTGATTTTTACATCTTTACGTGGACGCGCTTCAACCTGGTTGGCCAAAGTCATTTCTGAGAATGCTTCCATGGCGATAGGGGCTAATCCGGGATGGGCAACCCAAGTACCATCATGACCGGCTTTCATTTCCCGTTCCTTATCCAAGCGCACTTTATCCATAGCTTCATTATTCTCATCTTCATTACCATTTATAGGAATTTGTGCTGCCATTCCGCCCATCGCATGAGCACCACGCTTGTGACATGTTTGAATTAACAAATTCACATAACTTTTTAAAAAATGCCGTCCCATGGTTACTTCACCCCGATCTGGTAAAATAAAATCTGCATTATTTTTGAATTTTTTAATGAAGCTGAAAATATAGTCCCAGCGTCCGCAATTCAAACCGGCGGAATGGTCTTTTAATTCAAACAGTATTTCATCCATCTCAAAAGCCGCCAAAATCGTTTCAATCAACACTGTCGCCTTGATTGTTCCATTTGGAACACCTAATGTTTCCTGGGCATAAACAAATACATCATTCCACAGGCGAGCTTCTAAATGGCTTTCCAATTTTGGTAAATAGAAATAGGGACCGGTATCGCGTTTATTCAATTCTTTTGCGTTATGAAAAAAGTATAGTCCGAAATCAAACAATGATGCGGATATGGGCTTGCCATTCAATTCCACATTCTTTTCTTCCAAATGCCATCCACGGGGACGCACCATTAATGTGGCTGTTTTATCATTTAATTTATAATACTTACCGTTTTTAGGATTAATGAACGTAATCTTTCTGCGGATGGCATCTCGCAAGTTCACCTGTCCTTCGACCATATTATCCCACGTAGGAGAAGAAGAATCTTCAAAATCGGCCATGAATACTTTCACCGGGGAATTCAGCGCATTAATAATCATTTTTCGATCGACCGGCCCAGTAATCTCTACACGGCGGTCTTGGAGATCTGCAGGTACATGCGCAACTGTCCAATCTCCATTTCGTACCGATTCAGTTTCTGGCAAGAAATCTGGCATGACACCTTTATCAATATCAGATTGCCTTTGAACGCGGGCCGTTAATAATTCTCTACGACGATTCCCAAAACATTTTTCCAGTTCAGTAATGAACAATCGTGCTTCTTTAGTCAATACTCTGGCACAAGCAGCGGTCCACTGCCCTTTAATAACCAATCCCTCACTGGGGTTGTCCTTATTCATACCAGAATCCATTTGAACTGGGGATTTTGGTTGTATTTCTGTTGTTTGTGGGTATTGCATGTTTTTCTCTTAATTTTTTTGAATTATCCCATAGTGGTTCCTAATTCGCGATGGAAAAGTACCCATGCATATTTTACTTTTATTGTAAAATTTTACAATATAATTTGACAGTGTAAATTTTACAGGAAAAACCATGAAGCCTAAATCTCCAACTGCAACCAATGCCCATTTTTTAGGGTCAAAATTGAGAATCCTTCGAAAGCAATCGGGTATGACATTAGAGGATCTTGCCGCCCGAAGTGTCCAGATTGATGCTATCAATGCGCCCTCCGTTTCCTACATCAGTTTGATCGAAAGAGGCCAACGGGCGCCAGCACCAAAAGTATTAGAAATATTGGCCTCGATTTTTCAACGAGAATCAACTTGGCTTTTGGATGATGCCCAGCAACCCTCCACACTACTGCAGGATGAAGGCCAAAGATCTGCAGACCGTTTACAATTAGAACCTCAAGTTTTATTTTCTAATAATCTTATGGAAATATCTATCCCTGAATTACTGAATCAAGCCAGTATCACAGGGCGGCAATTCGCCCATATTCTTATTCGCTCATACCAAGAGCACAACCGTAACCAGTTTCCAGACTTGGAACGGGCTGCAGATTCAGTCAGTCAAAAACGATTTCCACTCCGTTCCCGTCAAATACTGGAGATTTATAAACAACAGGGATTAAAAGTAAAATGGTTTAAGAAAGAATCATTTCAAACCATTAGTGATGAAGAGCGGGAAGTAAAAACATTTTTCAGATCCTTTTATGACTCACCAAATACAGTTTTCCTCAACGAAGATTTAAAGCATAATGAGGCTCGGTTAAAATATGACTTGGCTTATCATTTGGGCCATAAGGTACTCCATGGTGGAGATGGTCTTATTTCTTCTCAATCCACCGGTGGTGAATTGGGTGGATCTCCTCCGCCTTCAAAAGATCGACTCACTACAATGAATCAGCAGGATATCCTTACAGCTTGGCGGGATTTCGAATGTAGTTTCTTTGCTGGCGCTTTTTTATGTCCCCGTCAACCATTTCGTCAATACCTCAGCCGTAAGGCTTATGATATATTTTCAGGGAAACAGATTGAACTGACACCTGCTGTGGTTATGCGGAGAATGACTGTTGTTTCTCCCTACCGTCATTGGCATTATTTTGATATTTATCCGCCCAATAAACTACGAGCAGTGTACCGCGGGAATGGGATTCCCTTACCTTCAGGGACTATGACAGATTCACCTGATTTTTGCCGGCAATGGGCACTGTTTCAAATGGCAGATGATTTGGAATCCAAAAAAACACTCACCCAGATTTCTCTAATGCGGGAAGAAGATCGTGATCCAAGGCTTTACGCCTGTATTGCCACCCAAACCAAGGATGGGGCAGGAAATCCCCATATCATTTCTGTGGGCATTGACTTATTTCCCCTATTAGAAACATACGGTACACGACCAAATGATATTATTGAAGCAATGGAGGTTGCCCCTAGAAATAAAAAGAATGAAATACTCATGCCCCAGAAAATAAAAGAAGTCATCAGTTCCGCCGCCAGGATTATTAATATCAGTTGGGTGGAAAAGGGATTGAATTTTCCTGTGAGTATTATTTGTCCACGGCAATCCCAATGCCCCCGCCGAACTAAATGTACTGCTATGCCATCAACACCCAGGCGAATATCTTGGGTGGAGGAAATAAAAGATATAATTTTGAAAGAATCAGACTAATACTTTTTTTGAAACGGGGATTTATATTCCTTCAACTACCCGATGATTGTAATTGGGACCTAAAAAAGTTAATTAGGCTTGGTGATAATCATCCCTAGCCATTCTGCAATCATAGCGGGCTTTTCTATTCCCTCTACTTCTATCGTGCAATTAAAGGTAGCCACATAACGATTTTCACCGCGCTTTTTACAATGCATTAAAATGACGTGATTTCGGATTCGTGACCCAATTGGAACAGGTCCCATCCAACGAACTTTATTTAATCCATAATTGACGCCCGAATGTGTATTCTCAGGCCACAAATCCATTTGATTATTAAAATATGTAAGTAGAGAAAGTGTCCAAAATCCATGGGCGATGGTTGTATCATAAACGCCTTCTGCTTCAACCCGATCCGGATCGGTATGAATCCAATAGCTGTCATGGGTAACGATGCCAAACTGGTCAATATTCTTCTGAGTGACCGGAAGCCAGTCTGAGTAGCCAAGATCTTTATTTTTGGCATTTTTAAAATCAGCAATAGTATATTTTGATTTTACTAAATCCATAAAATTCTCCTAAAATAAATAAAAATAAACTAAGACTTAAGAGTCCCTCCGTTCGTCACCTGACCTCCGTTCATCTTTATTACGGCGATCCTTTAAGAGTCTACGATCATTTTGAACAGGAATATTTCCATCCCGCCTTTCTCCACCGTTACGTCGTTCGTCTAGTCTTCTTTCTGATCCGCGATTGCTCATAAAATCCTTTTAATAAAAGAGATAAATCTTATTGGGTACCTCCAAACCTACATCAATATATCCCATTATTCAAAATCCAATTGAATTCCCGATTTTCCCGTTTCCGGCTGATAATAATAATTAATTGTAAATGGAATTGGAAACTTAATATCAAAGAATCCAGCAGATTCAAATGTGATACCACCACCTACTGCCATCATTGAATTTTGTCCGTTACCGGATGTCTTATCTACAAAAACCCCAACTTGGATTCTTTTTAAATAGGAGATACCGAAAGGAAGTACCCAATCGGGATAAAACAAGGGCATTTTGTATTTGACCTTCACACGCCATATTGATTCAAATAATTGCCAGTTATATCCATATGGAAATGAAACCTTAGATGGCAGGATATTAACACCTTTATTTGTTTCATATTGAAATATGGATGAAACAAAATGGTGTTTTCCAATTCCTTTCATACCATGCTGAAACCTCAAAGAAACTTGGTTCCCCTTCCATAATCCTCCCAATGGTGTATTGCCATAATAGCCATAGATCTGCCACCCCGGATTACCTAAATCCCTGACTGATTTTTCATCGATAGAAATATAACCTGATTCAAAATAAACAGGCATTATGCCTCCATCCCTATCGTCACGTTTTTCTCGATTCTTTACTCGAATATTAGGTGGAATGTGAGTAAAGTTATAATGAAAATAAGTGTTCGATCTGCTCGTATATCTTGACCCTATTTTTGCATATGCATAATGAGTTCGAATTCCCTTTTTTTTATTTTTAAGAGGCAATGTTGCACCAAAATCAAAAACGAACTCATCCCATTTTTCATTAATACTAAATTTTAATGTATCATTTCTATTTTCTATTTTTTGGGAGAATGGTCCATAGCCAATATTTCGTTCTCCAATACTCAGTTCAAAATCGAGAATAGGATAAAATCCTTTGTAAATACCCCTAATTCTTTTCTGAATTGTATTCTCATTCTTATTGTAAGAAATTTCTCCACCAATCGCCAGCGTCCCTAAAATATTATCGGATTGAATACCCAAAGTTGGATTTAATTCATCATCAAAAATGTAACGGCTGTGAAAATTGAAAAGCGTTTGAAGACCATTGTAGCTGGAAACTTTATAAGAATAAGATGGTATACTTGTATCAAAAATTGATTCACTTTGGTATTCCGTAAAATGACCAACTCTAATTGAATTTCGATTTGAATCAAGAATATCCCATTTCACCGTATCTAAATCCATTGTAGAAATACCATCACCCATTATAGAATATTCATTAAATAGCAATTTTCCCAGCGGGGTTACCCTTGGGTTATATGCGCCAAATTTTGAAGATGTAATACGATATTCTTCCTTAGTTTTTAAATCGATGGCAACAATTTGATCGATACCATTCACTTGAGACTCATATAGTATATAATTATTATAAAAAATCGGCCGATACAAATGCTGCCAAGCACTTGAATTGACCAGATCAAACTGTCTATTTTTTAATCGATAAATGTACAAGGCTCGCCCTTCAAATTTCTGTGCCGTGAAAACGACCTTCGCCCCATCCTTGGACCATGCCGGGGTCATAATCAATCCCGAATTAGGCGCTTCAACTTGATCCATAACCGAACCCGTTTTCGCATCTAAAATGACTAAAAGAGAATGACGATCTTCCGAAAAAGAAACGACTGCAATTTTTTCACCATTCGGTGAAATATTTGGCTGATAAAACCGTTTATTGTGAGTAATCCTTTTCTCATTGTCGGTTTTAATGTCATAGACTCGAATGTTGGCCCAACTTCGTTTCGTCCATCGTACATCTGGATCATAGGCAGACCAAACCATTTGATTCCCGTTTGAATGGAAACCAAATAATTCTGAAGAACCTTGAATTTTTTTTAATGCCACTTCTTCACCCGCAATAATTTGAACGATCGTATTCACATCACCTAAACTAGATTTTAGCGAAATAATTTTTCCCTCTTTTCCTGCAGCAGGATATCGATAATGGGTGACAATTTTCCTATCGGGTGTCAAATCATTGGACTCCTCTTTCTTTAATCCCATCCATTGCATTTTCCATGCCATTTCCAAATCGTAAAATGTGTCATGATATATTTGTGGCAGAGTTGATCCAGTGCTTGTCTTCATGGCACGAGATAATGGGAAAAAGGGGTTTAAGGTAAATGGCCACATTAATGATTTTTTAAGTATGGTCGGCCAGGCCTCAGCCCCATACTCCTTTTTAACATGAGTTGTAAGGTAGTACCCCAATTCATATTGATTTGGATATTCATTTTTTAACGATCCATATAATGTTTTTCGATAAGATATCTGGTTCCCAGACAAAATATGTCCTCTCGCTATTCGAGAAAAATAAGCTGAACGCCCCCGTCCCGAATGGGTTAAGGCTGTTTCTATGCCGACCGCATCGCCCTCCCAATACCAAGATGGTATGAGCAATCCAGTATAAAGTGATTGGGTTGCTTCTCCAAAAACACCTCCAACCAATCGACTCATTCCAATATTCATATAATTTATCTGAATAATATGACGACCTTCATGGATAGCCAAATCACGATACCATTCAGTGCTTCCCATTTCCCGTAACATCAAGGGGACATGATTCCATTCAGACACCCATGGCGCTTGCCCCACAAACCCGTTGGGAATTGCGCTTCTATTATTGAGAAGGACTGGGATTTTTAGGTGCCTCCCTGGCAAGGATTTGTTGATTTGCTGATGAACATGCTCTAATGTGTTGGCAACACGATTCCCTTCAGTAGCCAATTCATTGGGGAAAATAATTTGATAATGATCGGTTTGAATTTGTTTCCATTCTATTCCCGGTGGATCTTGGGCAAGACAGAGTGACATTTGTATGGAGACAAATAAAATGATTGAAAAAGGTTTGAAATATTGCATGAAATTTGACGAGTAATTTATTACGTTATTGTAAAGGTGTATAATAAAAAACCTCGTCCCGATAAATCGAGACGAGGTCGACTAATAATCAAAGCACATCAAGGAGTCATATTAACAGTGCTTCAGTCCAAATAGAACGCCTCCTTAAAAACCTCCATAGCTCAGAATTCAGGCTCCAATAGGATATTCAAGATTACTGACTAAATTAAATGAAGTCAATATTTAATTCATGTTTTCTGTACTTAATTAATTTATTATTAAATTCATACTAGGCATTATCCAGTGCCTGATCCAAGTCAGCGATTATATCATCTACATGCTCAATGCCTACTGATATTCGGACTAATCCATCTGTAAGTCCACGTGCTTCGCGATCTGCTTTAGGCACTTCAGCATGGGTCATGGTGGCCGGATGGGTTATCATTGTTTCAACTGAACCTAAACTTTCGGCCAATTGAGCAAGTTTAACAGAATTCATCACCGTTTTTCCAGCGAGGATACCGCCCGTCAATTCAAAGGATATCATACCGCTGAATCCGGACATTTGTTTTTTAGCTATCTCATAGGATGGATGAGACGCCAAACCAGGATATGTAACACTAGCAACTTTATGATGCGCTTCCAAATATTCGGCCACAACCTGAGCATTTTCGGCATGTTTTTTCATCCGCAGATCAAGTGTTTTTACACCCATAGTTGTAAGCCAACAATCAAATGGGCCCGGGACAGCACCGATTGTTTTTTGGACAAACTTGAGTTCATCAAATAAATCTTCTCGATCGGTAATAACAATACCGCCAATCAGTTGATTATGACCACTTAAATACTTGGTTGTGCTGTGCATAACTAAATCAGCACCAAATTCCAAGGGACGTAAAAACACCGGAGTGGCAAAGGTTGAATCCACGCCAAATAAAATATCATGCTTCTTGGCGATTTTACCCACCGCTTCAAGGTCCGTTACCTTAAGTAATGGATTTGTCGGCGTTTCTATCCAAATCAGTTTTGTATTGGGTTGAATTGCATTTTCAACATTGGCCGCATCCGATGAATCCACATAAGAGAAATGGAGGTTATAATTGACCAAAATTTGATTGAAGTGACGGGAGACTCCTCCATAAACATCGTCCGAACAAACAACGTGATCACCCGATTTCAACAGCTTCAAACAACTGTCAACTGTTGCCATACCACTAGCAAAAGCAATGCCATATTTACCCCCTTCAATTACCGCCAATTGTTCTTCCATCACTTGCCGGGTTGGATTGGATGATCGGGTATAATCGAATCCTTTATCCTTGCCAACCTCTTCCAGCACATATGTAGCAGTCTGGTACAATGGGGGCAAAATCGCTCCTGTAGTTGGGTCCGGTGTCATGCCCGCTTGGACAACTTTGGTTTCGAATTTCATAATAACTCCTTTCAAAAATGGAACCCTAAGATTCCATTAAAAATTCCTTCAAATCTGAATATTGATTTCTAATTGTAATTGCTTGCTTTTCTTTATTTAATACACTTTGTAACGGATCTGGTAAATCAATTTTCTCTTTAATTATAGGTTCAACCACCTCCGCAAATTTCCCAGGATGGGCGGTGGACAAAACAATTCCTTTTTGCATTGAGCCTGTTTCTACCCGATATTTTTTTAAACCAAGAACACCTACTGCCGTATGGGGATCGGTAAGATAATTAGCCTCTTCTTTCAATTTCTCAATTGTCCTTTTCGTTTCATCGTCAGAAAAACTCCAACTTATTATATCTGATTTAATTTGATCCACTTCGTTATTGTATAATTTTTTTATACGCACGAGGTTACTGGGAACGCTCACATCCATCGCATTAGAAAGTGTTTGTTTCGCCCGCTCGGTAGTTACTTCGCAACCTCTTAAATATTTTGGAAATACATCATTGGCATTGGTTGCCGCAATGAATTTCTCAATGGGTAATCCCATTCTTTTAGCCAAAAGGCCACCGGTCAGATTTCCGAAATTTCCGCATGGTACACTAAAAACTTTTGGTTCCTCAGCCTGTTTCCAAGCCCATGCATAATAAACTGATTGAGGTAGCAACCGGCCAATATTAATAGAATTGGCAGAACTAAAAAAACGGCTTTCAGTTAATTCATTATCTAGAAATGCCTGCTTCACCATCTTTTGGCAATCGTCAAAACTTCCGTTTACTTCTAGTGCTGTGATATTTCGCCCCATGGTTGTTAATTGCTTTTCCTGGATTACACTGACCCGATTAGATGGATAAAGGATGACTACTTTAATGCCTTCCAGTCCTAAGAATCCATTGGCTACGGCGCTTCCCGTATCTCCAGAAGTTGCCACAAGGATTGTTAATTCTCTATTTTCATTTTCTAAAAGCATCGCCATTGTTCGGGCCATGAATCGGGCTGCAAAATCCTTGAAGGCCAAGGTGGGGCCATGGAACAATTCCATGATATAATCTGATTCATTTACCTGCGCAATAGGGATAGGAAAATCAAAAGCTAATTCAGCAATTTCATCTATTTGTTGATTTGACAGGTCACCTGAAACAAATGGTTTGATCATTTCTGCTGCTAATTCTGGGTAAGTTAAGTCAGTTTTAAAAAAGTCTTTTCCTAAAAGGGGAATATTTTCGGGCATGAACAAACCGCCGTCTGGTGCTAACCCTTGAAACAACGCATCTTTAAACCCAACAAATGATGAGTCACCGCCTGTACTGTAATAACGCAATTATTAGTCCAGTATTTTGGGTGGTTCGGTATGAATTGGAGAACTGAAAGCGCGGCTTTTTAATCCTACTTTCTTAAATGCTTTCACCATCGCCTTTCCAATTGATTCAGCTTTTTCTTTCGAATCAGAAAGCGCAAACAACGATGGTCCCGAGCCTGAAATACCACTGCCGATAGCACCCGCATCCATGGCAGCATTACGCACCCCATGATAGCCGGGAATGAGTTCCGCTCGAATGGGTTCTGCAAATAGATCAACCATGGATCGTCCAAGTAAATCAAAATCATTTTTATGAAGCCCTAGCGTAAACCCCGCCAGGTTACCTGCTTGTTCCACGGCAGAATTCAGAGGTACCTGTTTAGGCAACATCCGGCGTGCATCTCTTGTATTCACAACAAAATCTGGTAAAACAGCTGTACTAAATAATGATTTAGGAACGGGTAAATTTAAAATATCCAAAGGTTCATAACTGCGGATTAGAATGATGCCACCAAAAAGTGATGGTGCAATATTGTCTGCATGAAATCCGCCTGAGGCAACCGCCTCACCGGCCATGCCGTGAACCAGTAAATCATTTAACTCTAGTGGCTTCCCCAAAAGCTCATTGGCACCAACAACTGCTGCTGCTGCACTGGCGGCGCTGGACCCAATCCCGCTACCTGGCGGAATACCCTTATTTAATATTACTTTAAACCCTTGATCGCTATCGACCGTATTTAGCAGGGACAGGATTGCCTTCCCTGCCGTATTATGTTCAGCAATTGTCGGAATTAAATCCGATTTTGGGCCGAATAAACTGATTTCAATTCCAGGCCTATTTTGAAGTGAAATTGTCAAGGTATCCCCTGGATTGGCAATCGCATACCCAATACAATCAAACCCGCAAGACACATTGGCTACCGATGCGGTTGCCCGAATTTTTACAGAATCATTTAGCATTGATGTATTCCTTTTCGACCAACAATTCAGCCATTAAAATGGCGCCACCGGCAGCGCCGCGAATAGTGTTATGAGAAAGAGCCACGTAGCGGATATCAAAAAATTTGTCTTCGACTAAACGGCCAACAGAAACAGCCATCCCTTTATCAACATCCCTATCTAGTTTTGGCTGTGGCCGATCTTTTTCTTCTAAATAAATAATGGGCTTTTCCGGCGCCATTGGAAATGCGTCTTTTTGAGGCAAAGCCCTAAAGTTTTTCCAAATCGATTTTATCTTTTCTAAAGATGGCACTTCTTCTTTGAATCCCGCATGAACAACAGCCGTATGTCCATCAATAACCGAAACACGGGTACAAACAGCACTGATATCTATTTGATTAGAATTAACAATTCCATTTCCTGAAACACTTCCAAGAATTTTCAATGGTTCATTTTCCGTTTTTTCTTCTTCACCGCCAATAAATGGAATAACATTATCTTTCATTTCTTCCGATTGAATCCCTGCCTGTCCCGCACCGGAAACAGCCTGGAGTGAGGTCACCTGAACTTTATTCACTGGGAATCCGGCATTTTTTAAAGCAGCCAAAGTCACCAAATAAGATTGAATGGAACAATTGGGTTTCACGGCTACAAAACCCGATTTTGGCAATCCTCTATTTGCCTGCTGAATTGGAATCACATTTGCATGTTCAGGATTGATCTCCGGGATGATCATGGGTACATCTTCTGTACCGCGATTGGCAGAACTGGTACTTACAATTGGATATCCCGCTTTGGCATAAGAAAATTCTAATTCCCGTGTATCTTTATTGTCGGGCAAATCCATCGCAGAAAAAATACAGTTTACTTCTTCCGGAATTATATCAATATCTTGGGAATCCCGGACGATTAAATTTTTTATTCCAGCTGGAATTTCACTGGGCATAAACCAATTTTCACCCACAGCATCGGCATATGTTTTCCCGGCAGATCGAGGTGAAGCTGCCACATCCACTATCTGGAACCAACGATGTCCATGCAAAAGTCGTAGAAAATTTTGCCCCACCATTCCTGTGGCACCCAAAACACTAACTTTAATTTTTTGACTCATTTTAGTTATTCACCAAACACTGTTGAATGTTACCCAAAACGCCTGCAGCAGTTACAGCTGCGCCAGCGCCGGCACCTTTAATAACAAGGGGCTGAATCGAGTATCGCTGGGTTTTGAAAGCTATAATATTATCACTTCCCTGCAATTCATAAAAAGGATGTTCTCGCCCGATTCTTTGGAGTGAAACCGAAGCATTTCCATCTTCATATTTTCCGATGAATCTCAATCTTTTGTCTTGGGCGTCAGCTTCTTTAACCTTAGCTCTCATTTCATCATCAAATTCCCCTAAATGCTTTAAAAAGCCATCAATCGTATCAATCGATTCGCTACCATTTGGCAATAAGCTCTCCACTATAATATCTTCCAATTCCAACTCAGCGCCGGTCTCTCTCGCCAAGATCAATAATTTTCGAGCCACATCCAACCCATTCAAATCCTGTCTAGGATCCGGCTCTGTAAAGCCTTTAGACTTGGCATTGATTACCAATTCAGAAAAGTTCATTTTGGATGTTAAAGTATTGAACAAATAACTTAAGGTGCCCGAAAAAACACCTTCAATACTGATAATTTCATCACCGGTTGAAAGTAAGTTTTGCAAAGTGGAAATGACTGGCAACCCTGCCCCCACATTGGCTTCATAAAAAAATGAAACCCCATTCTTTGAAGCTTTTTCACGGAGTGATTGATAAAATTCATAATCCAATGTGTTGGCAATTTTATTAGCGGTTACGATAGAAAATCCACGATCAAGAATCGCAGTATATTTTTGGGAAACGGCATTGCTTGCGGTACAATCCACAAATACTTTATTCACCTTTTGTTCGTCGGCATTATCAAGAAATTCAACCAAATTAAATGCGTCACCCGATTCTTTAAGTTTATTTCCAATATTGATTGGATCAAAACAACTTTCACTCAATAACATTTTTTTGCTTGTGGCAACACCCTTTAAGCAAATTTGATCTTGGCTTGAACTTCGTAAAATTGAAAGTAATTCATTCCCAACCGTTCCTATCCCAACAAGATATAAATCTATGGCACTTTTATAATCGTCAAAAAATTCCCTGTGAAGTGCTTGAATTGCTCGGCCAACCTCCCTGTCTTCTACGATAAATGAAATATTTCTTTCAGATGATCCCTGAGCAATGGCGATGATATTCACTTCCTGGTTTCCCAAAGTACCAAACACCGTTCCCGAAATTCCTGGTGTATGACGCATACCTTCCCCAACCACAGCAACCATGGATAATTTTTCTTCAATCCGTATCGGATCGATATAATGGTTTTTCATTTCAACAGCAAATTCCTCCTCAAGTGCTTTGATTGCTTTGCGGACCATTATCGGATTGAGAGCAAAACAAGTGGCATGTTCACTAAAAGCCTGAGAGACCAAAAGAACACTCACTTTTTTCTTGGCCAAGGCTGAAAATATTCGACTGTTGATTCCAGGGATACTTACCATTCCGGCCCCTTGAAAACGCAACAAACTAATGTCTGAGATTGAAGAAATACCTACCGCTTTTTCGCCATTGACTCTTCGAGTATGTTTAATCAATGATCCCGGGTAATCTGGGTTAAAGGTATTCTTAATTACAATTGGAATCTGCTTGAATTTTGCCGGAATCATCGTTGGCGGGAAGATCACACGGGCACCTGCATGGGCCAATTCCATTGCTTCCTCATAGGTTAAATTTGGAATGGATTTCGCATCATTGACGATAGAAGGGTCAGCCGATAATATGCCATCTACATCAGTCCATATCTCTATAGAGGATGCATTTAAAGCAGCACCAAAGATTGAAGCTGAATAATCTGATCCACTACGGCCAAGGGTGGTGGTTTCTCCCGATTCGGTGGCACCCAAAAAACCAGTAATAAATTGCAGTTTATCCCGATCTTTAAAATAGGATCGAATCCGATTGTAAGATCTTTGATAATGTACATAGGCATGACCATAATGATCATCAGTCAAAACAACATTCCGTGCATCCAACTGCTCCGAAGGGATTCCATTTTGAGAAAAATATTCTGCCAAAATTTCTGTGGAACATAATTCACCAAAGGAAAGAAATTTATCTAAGGATTGTGATGATAATTGTTTTTCATTAGATATTAAAGAAATATCTTTTTGTAATTCATTAAAATATAATTCAACTCGATTTTGAATGGCTTTGTCATCATTAGGAAAAAGTGATTCTATAATTTGAGAATGATGATCTTTTATTTCCCGTAAAATTGTTTCAATATTTTTGCCTTTTGCAGCCAATTCAGCCAAAGCTAATAGTTTATCGGTTACCCCTCCATGAGCAGACACTACAACAACAAGGTGCTCATTTTCATCGAGTTTGTGACGGATGATTTCCTCAACATTGCGAATACGTTCAGCATTTGAAATTGAGGATCCACCAAATTTCAGGACACGCAACAACATCGCTCACAATCGTGAACGCAACATCGGTTCATTTTAATACTTATATTTGTTCTCATTGAATTATTTCTATCTATTTAGTTCAATAGAGTGGAATTGAAGAATCTATAACTTGAGACCATACTGTTATTCCACCTGTAAGATTTTTTACATTTTTAAAATTATTTTCGACTAACAATTCACATATATTGGCCGATCTAACGCCTGTTTTACACAGAACAACTATTTCACTGCTTTGATCAATTTCACCTAAACGTTCCCGTACTTGACTCATAGGGATATGAATGGTTCCGTCAATTTTTGCCACCAAGACTTCATAACTTTCTCGAATATCTAAAATACAAGGTGCATTTCCTAATTTAATCTTTTGATACAGTTCAGTTACTGTTAATTCTCCCCATTTATGTTCTGGCTCGGGCTGATTTATACCGCAAAACTGTTCATAATCAATTAACTCAGTAACGGTTGGATGATCACCACATACGGAACATTCGGGATTTCGTTTGAGAGATACCTCTTGAAAATTTAGATCCAACGCGTCATAAAGTAAAAAGCGGCCACTGAGTGTTGTCCCTATTCCAGTAATTATTTTTATCGCTTCATTGGCCTGGATACAACCAATGATTCCCGGCAATACACCCAATACGCCCCCTTCTTCGCATGAGGGTACAGTCCCCGGCGATGGTGGTTCAGGATACAAACAACGGTAACAAGGCGCCTCTTCAAAATTAAATACGGACGCTTGCCCCTCAAACCGGAAAATACTTCCGTAAACATTGGGCTTTCCTAAAATGACACAAGCATCATTGACCAAATATCGGGTTTGAAAATTGTCAGTACCGTCAATAACCAAATCATAATCACCAATAATTTTAAGGGCATTTTCAGTAGTGAGGCGCGTTTCATGAATGTCAATATTTATATGAGGATTCAGTTCCAAAAGTCTTTTTCCTGCCGATTTAGCTTTAGATTCACCCAATACTTCTACACCAAAAAGTACCTGCCGCTGGAGGTTGCTCTCATCAACCACATCAAAGTCCACAAGTCCCAGCGTGCCAACGCCAGCTGCCGCAAGGTAAAGCAAGACCGGACTGCCCAATCCGCCAGCACCAACCACCAAAGCTTTCGCTGCTTTTAGTTTCTGTTGGCCTTCAATTCCAAATTCAGGTAAAGAAAAATGACGTGCATAGCGTCTAAGTTCACTCTGCTCCAACTCAGGGAGGTTCTTTAGTCCACCAGAATTTTTCATCTTACATTTATTCTTTCAACCATTATTTTTTCTTTAATAAAAGGACTGCGATTAATGTGTAATTGCAATGAATCACTTCTAAAGTCCTATTGAAAATACCGGTCTCTAAAACCGTTTAAAAGAGTTACTGTAACAACTTCCTAAAGAGTTTCAATTCCCATATCTACCCCAGCATTGTATTTTCTCATTATTAATTTATACTCCCAAAACACCTTTACTAACCGGTGAATAAGATCCATTATAATGGTTTTTAATACGAATATTCATTTCCGGTAACTGTCTCAATGCTTGTCCAAGATCATTAATTAAATCATTCTCATCTTCTAAACCGATGGATAAACGGATTAATGCATCATTGATTCCGGCCTTCTGTCTGGCTTTATCCGTCATTGACGCATGACTATGAAAGGCAGGTAATTCAATTAAGGTTGTCACGCCCCCAAGTGATTCTGCCAATGTACATACTTCAGTGCTTTCAGCCACTGTTTTAGCTCCTTCTTTTCCACCATCGACTTCAAAAGTAATTACGGCTCCAAATCCCTTTTGCTGGCGCTTGGCCAATTCATGATCCGGATGACTGGGTAAACCCGGGTAGATCACCCGCTTCACTTTTAAATGATCTTGCAACCATTCAGCTACAGTTTGGGTTGTTTTTTGTTGGTGACTATAACGCACCTTTAACGTTTTAATCCCTCTCAGGATGAGCCATGAATCAAAGGCAGGAGAACCAATACCTAATGCATTGGTGAGAAAATGTATTCGGTCTCCAAGTTTTTTATTTTTAGTAATAACGGCACCACCCAAAACATCAGAATGGCCATTCACATATTTTGATAAAGAGTGAACCACAATATGGGCACCAAGATCTAATGGCTTTTGGAGGATTGGTGAACAAAAGGTATTATCCACAACCAATAATGCATTGGACGAATTAGCAATTTCAGCCAAAGCATTTATATCAACCAGCCTCAATAGTGGATTTGAGGGAGACTCTGCCCAAATACATTTTGTATTCGGTCGAATTGCCTTTTGAACACCATCCAAATTTTTTAGGTCAGTGAAAGATACTTCAATACCAAAGTGACGAATGACATCATTGAATAGACGGAATACACCGCCGTAACAATCCTCAGAAATAATCACATGATCGCCCTGTTTAAATAAATGGGCCACAGCTGTAGCGGCTGCCATTCCACTCCCATGAGTAGAACAAAACAGTCCATTCTCCAATTGAGCCAGTTGTTCTTCTAATACAGTTCGAGTTGGATTCGCTGTACGGCTATAATCATAGCCACCATCGTCTTCAACCGAATTCCATTTGAACGATGTACTCAAATGTAATGGCGCATTTAGACTGCCATGTAATGGGTCTGCATTTTGACTGCCGTGGACAATTCGCGTGGATTCATTCCAGAAAGATGGGGGGTGGCCCTTATGGTTATTATTAGTTTTTACCATAGGGTTCTCCTTTCTATTCCGTTAGTGGAATAGGGGTATTGGTAGCATTTTCCCGGGGAATACGATACCGTAAGTACGCAAAAACGCACTGGTTCGTATGTAATTAATAGGATGATATTCAGTGGAAAGCTTGACTTTTCAGCGTCACAGCTCTCATCTATCCCCACTTTTTATGGGGCAGGAATTAGCACCTTAATTAGCATTGCGCCAATTAGGTTGCTAAGGTTTCACAGGGCCTGATCCCTCCACCTTTCTGGATAAAATCCGGTGCTGAACTGTCAAATAGCAGTAATTACTTAAATGAATCTTAAAATAATATTTCAATCCAAGTCAACAATAGATTAATTTATTATTGAGATTAGGGTATAATTCTAAGAATTCACATAGCAATTGACTAAAAATCTTCGGTGCTTTTTCTACCATTTCTGGAGGATCAACAAAGGCAATTCGCATTTGGGTATCACCTTCCCCGGGATTATTATAAAATCCACCCATGGGTGAAACCAATATGGTATAAAATTGATTTTCTATTTTCACTTTACCTTCTTTAGCACAGAATTGTACAAACTCAGAAGCATTAAAATTATCATTCACCAAATTTCTAACGTCCACAACTGTATAGATTGCCGCATCTGGCCGGGAAACAATAATCCCCGGAATCTCTTCTTTAATTGATTCAACAAAATGGAAAATGACACCGCTATAATAATCCCGTTGTTTTTGAAACCATTTCTGAATACCGGTATGGGGTTCGTGCGCCAATGCGCCAAAAATATGTTGACCGATTACGTTGGCACATAGGTTAGCCATATTCTCAAAAACGGACTTTTCAAAAAATTGCCTATTATCTGTAATCATAGCACCAATCCTCAAACCACAAGCATTCCAGACTTTGGAGGTTGATTCCAAACTGATTCTTCGTCCTGCAATTCCCGGCACTTCTGTCTCCTTCAATGTCCAAATACTAGCGTGGGGTTTTCCGTCATAATTAAGTTCCCGGTAAGCTTCATCACTCACCAACCACAAATTATGTTCCACACATAGATTGGCAACTTTGATCAAATCTGACCGACGCATGTGCTGCCCCGTGGGATTATCAAAAGGAATAACCAAAATTCCGGATGGGTCTTCCTTTTCTACAAGAGTTTCTAATTCTTTCAGATTCGGCAATGCAAATCGGCCATCCTGATCGAGATTTCGTGTCACATTCACAATCCGTCGGCCCATACTTTTAGCAAAGGCCATATAATTTGTATAAGTAGCATCAAAGACCAGCAATGGCTTATCACCCGATCCGGGAGAACCGCAAATGCCCGCTATCATCAATTTCATCCCTTGGGATGCGCCTTCGGTTACTTGGCAGAATAATCCATTTGTATCAATTCCTGATGCACCCAATACATTCAAAAATGCTTGGCGCGTTTCGTCTGTTCCACGGGTGCGTGTATAAGGGACAATTCCCTCAACAAAGGGACTACTTAAAGCGCCCAAACTTTGCATCCGTTGAATCATAGCCGGATGCATGGGAAGAGTCACATTCCCGATGGCCATATTGATAACCGTTACTACATCATGATCAAGGCGTGCATCAAACAAATTAGCAGCTTCCCTAATGGAAGATGGTTTTAAAGATTTATAATATGTTGATAGTTCGGGATATTTTTTCAATTGTAATCCAATAATATAATTAAAATATTTCTACGATAAATAATTAATAAGCTCAAGATCTGTAACAGGATTCGGTTTAGGATTAGACTTAATTTTTGAAGTTATCCGTTCAACTACATCACTTGTACATTTAATTTTTAATTTATTTAATCGATCTGCCACTGCTACCGTCCCGGTAAATTTATCAATAATAATATTCCGGTTTTGACCAACTAATTTTGGACAATAGGATTCATATGTTTTGGGGTCTTTGATTACTGCGCGAGTATGAAGACCCGATTTATGGGTAAATGCAAAATCACCAACAATTGGTTGGTTCTTTCGGTTGGAAATCCCTGATATCAATTCCATTTCTTTTGCCAATCTTCTTAATGATGACAAATCCCAATTATTATCCACATGATATTTATTTTTTAAAATGAGTGCAACTTCAGCTAAAGAAGCGATGCCGCATCGTTCACCCAACCCGTTAATAGATACATCGGCAACGCTGGCACCTGCAATAAAAGCTGCAAGCACATTGGCAGTTGCCAATCCGAGATCATTATGACAATGAATATGAATAGGGATATTAATAGCAGCTTTTACTTCGGTAACGAGTTTAGTTGTTACCTCCGGAGTTAAAACACCGACTGTATCTGCAATGCTAAATCGGTCCGCGCCTGCCGTCTCAACTCTTTGGGCGACCTCTATTAAAAATGACAATTCTGTTCTGGAAGCATCCTCTGCCGTAAATCGAAGCATGAGACCTTTATCCTTTGCATAGGATATTACATCCACAATTTGAATAAGTGCTTCTTTTTGATCTATTCCGAATTTGTGTTTTAAACTAAGAGCTGAAGTTCCAAAAAAGATACCAACCCATGGAACACCATAGGCTAATGCACCATCAATGTCTGATCGAGTCGCCCTTCCGTGGATAATCTTTTCTGCCCGTGTATCCAATTGCGATATTTTCTTTACTGCCTTTTGAATATCTGGTGATACTGCAGGATGCCCAATTTCGATGAATTCAATTCCGAATGTATCGAGCGCTTGAACTATCTTGACTTTTTGATCTATCGTAAAAGAAACGTGGGGAGATTGTTCTCCCTCTCTTAAGGTGGAATCGAGTAAAGCTATTTCCATGGTTTTATCCTAATCAGTGGTAAAAATTTTACCGTAAAAATTACTAACCTAACATATTGGAAATATATGAATATAAAATAAAAATGGCTCAACAAAAGTTGGACCTTTTTTATTCTCCGTAGGAGGCCCTCCTACGCTAAATCTTCGGCGGGCAGGGACTCCCCGATACGATACGCTATCGGGAGAGACTTCTCGCCCCTCCACTTTATTCCATAAAAAAACCCCGCATTTCTGCAGGGTTTTTATGCTCCGGAGGAGGGACTCGAACCCCCGACCTGGTGGTTAACAGCCACTCGCTCTACCAACTGAGCTACTCCGGAATATGGCATTTATTTGTTATAAAAGCGCCGCGAATTTATACTATTTATTCTGCGGTCACCAAATATAATTACATTTCTTTTTCTGCTTCTAATATTTTCCCCTGAACAAATAAGCCATGTTTCATTTGATCTGCCGTTATATATACTTTCCCTATTTCATCATGAGGATG
Organism: Candidatus Neomarinimicrobiota bacterium; assembly: GCA_018647265.1. Classification (NCBI taxonomy): domain Bacteria; kingdom Pseudomonadati; phylum Fidelibacterota; species Fidelibacterota bacterium. The sequence continues at coordinate 24,136 of JABGTK010000099.1, forward strand.
GCCATACACAGCGTGAATGGATTTTAATCCACCCATCCATTTTCTATTATCCGAAATGTAAACAAGGTCGCCGGGAAGCGCTTTCATGGCGTCCATATCTTTATTCGAAAAACGTATAACACTTTCATCACCGCTCACAACATTAAAATGAACGAGTACCTTTTTACCTTCCTCGTCATTGGGCTCCCCACCTTTAAATAGTTTTCGTGCGATATTGATTGAATTCGCCGTTAATCCATTCGTATTTACTTTTTCATCATATGGGACATAATAAGTCACAAGCAAGGGAACCATAATGATTACAATAATTGCGGATAAAGCTTGAACATACATTCCTGAAATATTTACCAACACAATGAAAAAGACTCCGATTGTAACAACTAAAATTGTGTTTATTATTGTTTTCCCATTTTGTTTATTTCGAATGGTTGAGATTATTTGTCTCTGCCAATGAGTCGTAATGGTCACCAAAACTGCCGCACCTGCACAAACAAGCGTATTGTATAGTGCACGGATATATGAATAAGGGTGATCTGGATTCATTTCAATTCCATGGTCAAAGGGTGCAATAAAAATGCCAGGATATCTTGCCCCCAGAATCATAAGTGCCACGCCGCCGACAAATGTAGTAATCACAGCCGCAGGTGTAAACCGTTTCCAGAAAACACCGAGGAAAATGCCAACAACAAGTGGCGGTGTTAATGTAGAATGAAAATAACCATGCGCTTCATAAACTGTTGGAAAATTTTTGAAGGCAAGTACGGCTAAAACGCCCAATGCCGTTACAGCCATCGAAGCATAGCGTGCCACCCTCAATTCTCTGCGGTCATTTTCAATAGTTGAAATTGCTTTCTTTTTTAGAAATTTTCGAACGGGACGATATACATCATTAATATAAATCGCTGCCGTCGCATTAATCAAAGTATCTACAGTACTCATTAGTGCAGCCGTAAGTGCAGCCATAATAAATCCAAACATACCGGGGCTTGCAATAATGTTGGCCACTACCACAAAAATTTGATCAGGAGAAACAGATGGACTTACAATATCAGGACTTACAACAGAAATTGCTTTCCCAATCCAACCTGCATTCCCCACAACAATTGCCGAAATGGGAAGAACAAAAAGAATATTTATTGCAGCAGCTTTACGCCCTTCATTCACATTTTTGCAGGCCATGAAACGCATAATGAGGCCTTGATTCATGAATAAAAATCCAATGGACCCAGCAATGGCATCTTGCCAAAATATGCCCACAAAATTAAAGTTTGCCGGCTGATTAAAATCAGCCATAGGTAATTTCCATTCTGCGGGTAAAAGATTCCAAAATATATCAAATCCACCAAGATATGTAATTCCAAAAAAGAATAATAGTAAGCCGGCAAATAACAGGATAAAACCTTGTAAAAGATCCGTGAAAATCACAGCTGTCTGCCCACCAAACGTAATATATATCCCTGTAATAATAGCGATAATAATGATTGCACCCATGAGTGTAATTGGGAATGTCATACTCATTATTGTAAACGCTTCTGGCAGCATGGGAATCACAGCTTTCCCCAGGGTAAGAAACCCAATACCAATATATCCTATCATATAAAGAAGTAGGAGAATTGTAGCCAAAAATCGTGCCGACGGGCTAAATCGTTTTTCGAAATATTCGGGTATAGATCTAATTTTTGAATAAACGATTATGGGCAACCAGCCAAACATAAAAAAGGGAATGAAAAACCAATCATTTAAGTAGGTCATGGTAGAAGATATGCCGTGTTCAAATCCTTTTGCCGAATATTTTACAAAACTGTGACTGCCCACTCCCGTGGCCACAATAGACATGGTAATTAACCACCAGGAAAATCTTCGTCCACCGAAAAAGAAATCAGATGTATTTTTTGTATAACGACCGAAATAACTGCCAAAAAGCATAATCACAATAAAATAAACCACCATTACAACCCAATCTGCCGTGGTACCTATACCATGAAATGTTTGCATTATACCCTTTTCGTCTTTCTAAACATCAATGTTACAACCACAAAAACCACCACCATCCCCAACAGAACAATGGGTACTGTATAGACAGAAATTATATCAAGCGCAGCCCAAATCATGAGTGCATGCATCATTAGGTACCAAACAAAACCGAAAAGAAGAATCCACATCCACTTTTTATGATCTTTCCTATTCAAATCGAAAGATCCTGCCTTAATCGTAATAAAAATACCAGCAATAAAGAGGATTCCTCCAAGTCCATAAAGATAAAAGAATGGAAGCCATGTATGGGAAAAATTCATTTTATTTAATCAGTTTATCAAATTTGATTTTAAGTTTATCATATGTATCGAGGAGACCATCAACCATCACTTTGGTATGCCCAATCACGGGCATGAAATTAGTGTCACCAACCCATCTAGGTACCACATGAAAATGGATGTGATCCGCAATTCCAGCCCCGCCGGAAACACCAATATTGGCGCCAAAGTTGAACCCTTCTGCTTTCATTGTTTCTCTAAATATTTTCATGGATTTATCGGCCAATTCCATAATCTCCATCATGCAATCTTTTGATAATGAATCTGTTGTTTTCACATGATCATAAGGACAAACCATAATATGTCCATTATTATAAGGATAGAGATTCATAAGGACAAAGGCACTATTACCTCTGTAGAGGACAAGATTATCACGATCAGTTTCTGAATCAGACTTAATACAAAACACACAGCCCTCATTTTTATCTTTTTTCGCACGGATATATTCCATGCGCCACGGACTCCAAAGCTTATCCATAAATCATCCCCCATCAATCCCCTTCTTGAGCTGCTTTTGCAGATGCGGTTACTTTGGTTTCCATCTCACGTGGAACTTCTTCATAGTGACTAAATTCTTCAGAATGAATCCCTCGCCCACCGGTTAAAGATCTCAATCTTGTAGAATAATGGTAAAGTTCAGATTGAGGTACTTGTGCTTTGATCTGCTGAAAAGTTCCATCAGTATCCATGCCGATAATTTTCCCACGGCGGCTGGAGATATCACCCATCACATCACCCATGTAATGTTCTGGAACTTTTATTTCTATATTTAGAACCGGTTCCAGTAGACAAGGCTGAGCGGCCAAGAAAGCTTCTCTGAATGCTTGCTTGCCTGCCATTTGGAAAGCTATATCCTTGGAGTCAACAGGGTGTTGTTTGCCATCATAAAATTCGGCTTTTAAATCCACCACACGATATCCCGCCAACACACCTTCTGCAACTGCTGCATTTACACCCTTTTCAACTGAAGGAACAAATACACGGTCAACATTTTGGCCAACTAAAGAATGGGAGAACTCAACGCCTTCACCACGAGATTTAGGCTCAACTTTCATCCATACTTCTGCAAATTGCCCTGCACCACCACTTTGTTTTTTATGACGGTATTTTGATGCGCCTTTACCCCGAATTGTTTCCCGGTATGGAATCCGTGGTTTGAATGTTTCTACTTCCACATTGAATCGCCGTTTCAACCTATCGATTGATACATGAAGGTGCAATTCTCCCTGTCCTGAAAGGACCGTTTGACGAAGTTCGGAATCCACATTATAAACAAAGGTTGAATCTTCTTCATGGATTGTAGCCAACCCAGTAGCTATCTTTTCTTCATCACCTTTGGATTTAGACCGTACACCAAGATGAATATTCGAATTGGGCAGTTTAACAGATGGAAGCCTTACTTTATTCTCGGGACCCGTAAGAGTATTTCCTGTATGAGTATCTTTCAATTTGACAACCGAACCAATATCGCCCGCATTCAATTTGGTTACAGCGGTACGGGTTTTCCCATTCATCAAAAACATTTGACCAAAGCGCTCTGTATTGCCACGGGATGTATTGTGCAATTCCATCCCAGGTGAAACTGTCCCAGAATAGACACGGAAAAAAGAAAGGTCACCAACGTGGGCTTCACTAATAGTTTTAAATACATGAACGACAGGGCTATTCCCATCCAAATCAACATCGACCGCTTCACCTGTATTCGCATTCGTAGCCTTAATTTTTGCTCGATCAATGGGAGATGAACCGTATTTTGCAATAAAATCCATCACCCTCGCCACCCCTATATTTTGCGTTGCGGTTGTACAAAACACTGGAATAAATACTTGATCCTGAATAGCTCTGTGCAATCCTTCGCGCATTTCTTCTTCGGATAAATTCCCTTGTTCAAAAAATTTCTCCATCAAAGAATCATCAGATTCAGCCACATATTCAATCAATTCCTGGTGTAATTCTTTGACACGGTCTTTCCAATCGTCCGGCAATGCTTCTTCTGTGTATTGTCCACTACCATCTGTTTTATAGGTAATCAATTCACTACGAAGTACATCTATAATTTGGTTAAATCCCGGGCCCGCATTTACTGGTAATTGCATAGGGAAAACATTTCCGCCAAAATGATTTTTGCACTGCTGAACAATTTGGTCGAATTTGGCATGTTCTCGGTCCAGACCATTCACTACGATCATTTTGGGGAGACCATAATTATTGGCATAATTCCAAACTTGTTCTGTCCCTACCTCTACGCCATTAACAGCATGGATAGTTATAAGGGCAAGATCCACCACTGCCAATGAAGAAATGGATTCACCGATAAAATCGAGATAACCGGGTGTATCGATTACATTAAATTTGGTATTCATCCACTCCACATGGAGGGGTGACGAATGGATCGATATCTGTCGATCATGCTCATCGCGGTGATAATCTGAAATGGTGGTACCCACTTCAATGGATCCTATGCGGTTTATTTCGCCTCCGCTGGACAGCATAGATTCAGAAAGTATAGTTTTCCCTGAAGCCCCATGGCCCACAATTGCGAAATTACGAATATCTTTAGCTGCGTAATCTTTCATTTTAAATCCTCTTAAAGATTTTCAATCAAAATTGGGTGTTTCTCTACCTCGGACAAAGGATGGAGGCCCCAAGTGTACTTACGAGAGAGGATTTATTTCAAGGATTATTAAATGGTAATTAAAAGATATCTTGCTGGACACCTTCTATATATGCGCGTAGGATTGGGGGCACAAAAACATTCCCCAAATCAAGTTTACCAAATTCTCGGGCCAATATACCCAATCGTTGGTCGATTGGTTTGATTTTGTTCAGTACAATATATGCTTCTTCATTTACCGAACACATACCACCTTGAAAATCTCCTTTTCCCTGGGCGATATTTATATTCAATTTATCCGCTAACTCTTCAAATAAGTTGAGCAGTTTTTCAGGTTTCATTTTTCTCATGGATTATAAAAGATCGTCCCGTTTCTTTTTCTCCAGATATTTTACCAATTCTTTCACATCTTCAACTTTTTCCCGGGGAACAACCAATGTTGCATCTTTGGTATTTACCACCACAATATTGTCCAATCCGATAACTGCAGTAAAATGGCCGTTAGACTGTATGAGATTATTCTTTCCTTCTATGACCACACCTTCGCCACGGATGACATTTTGATCCTTTGATTTTGGCGAAACATCAAATACAGTATCCCAGGAGCCAAGGTCATTCCAATCAAATTCTGCCTTCACCACGTAGATATCATCAGATTTTTCCATTAATCCGTAGTCAATGGATTCAGGTTTAATATTATTCCATAACCGTTTAAAATCTTGTTTTGATGCAATCAGTTTTTCGATTTTTACCAATTGATCATTTAAATCGGGCATATGTTTTTCAATCTTTTTAAAAAAGGTTGATACCCTCCAGACAAACATACCACCATTCCATAAAAAATCGCCACTTTCTATAAATCGCTTGGCCAAAGTATGATGGGGTTTTTCAGCAAATGTTTTTACCCTAAAACCATTCAAATGATCTTCCGGACTATTTTGATCATACTGAATATATCCGTACCCAGTAGCAGGGAAAGTGGGCTCAATCCCGATCGTCACTAAAGAATCATTTTTGTTGGCCAATTGAATAGCAGACCGAACTGTTTTTGCAAATTTTTGAGCACCCACAATTAAATGATCTGCCGGGAATACGCTCATGACAGCATCCTTCCCCAGTTTTTTTATATGGAGCGCCGCCAACCCAATGGCTGCCGCGGTATCTTTTCCGCTAGGTTCAACAATGATATTTTTGGGTTTAACACCCTTTATTGTCTTTTTTATTTTGGGCGCCAGATTTGGGCCCGTTACTATAAATACATCTTCGACATTTTTCATTTTCACCAAACGATTAACAGTCATTTGGAGCATGGATTCATTGCCGACAATATTTAAAAGTTGTTTTGGATTTTCTTTCCGACTGGCTGGCCAAAAACGAGTCCCCCGTCCACCAGCCATTATGACACAATACATTTAGTTTTTCTCTCCTATCTTAAGAGGGCCAACATCAATATCCCAATTGGCGCGTACATCGAAAGTATCGGGATGAATATAAAACCATTCACTGGCTTGAAAAGGATAAGCTGACCCATGGGAATATTTTTTATCCCTATCCAGGTCATCAATAATCATCAAGCGATATGGACCCTCAGGTATGTGTTTAAAGTGGAATTGTTGGTTGGAATTTACAGAAGAATAGAAAATTTCAGGTTCTTTTTTCAGCATCTTTAACTCTATCAATGGATTGACACCCTTCATTTCGAATGACCCACTAATTCCGCCGTATCCCAATTTCTTTTCTGATTTTATATTTACATAGGAGATTGAATCTTTTAAGGTTTTTCCTTCTATTGGGGTAAGTCCTTCAGAAAATATTATCAATTTGTATTTGGTTTTCTCTTTCCAACCAGTGGGCGGAATAAAAGCAATTTCCGTCGGATTTATCCAATTCAACTTCGTAACAACTGTATCTGTATCTGCTACCATAAAAAATGTACTATCAAAAATGGAAATAACCGGTTTTGAAAAAACTATAGATACAATTGGTCCCTCATTTTTTTCCAATTGGATGGTAACTGATTTCTCCGGCTTCAACCGTTTTAAATGGGTTGTGTCTCTTTTAGTTGGGATGCGAATATTAATTTTTGCATCAGATAGCATTGTATCAACACCCGAAAAAACTGAACTTAATTTCAATTCTGCTTTCCCCGCTGACAAGGTATCAGCCGAAATCATTAGGAACCTTTTTTTATCCTGGGCATCTTGATAAAACTTTGGCTGATGGTCATTTTCATCAGAATCAACAATAGCTAACCCACCGAGTTCAACATTACTTTCCAGTTCCCTATTAAAATGTATCCAGCCCCAGCGTTTGCCTTTCCATTCTCCATGGGTCATTTTCAACGGCGGTGTTTCCCGCTTCGGCTGCATTGAGATTCCATTAAGAGATTGTTTCTCGCCTAAATTATATGTCTTTTTTGATGTAACACCATAGGCCATTCGTTCGGGGACGAGCCCCGCCCCGGCAGCACTCCGTTCAATGCCCATAATTATATATTCCCCAGGAGCCAGATACTTAAAATTGAAGTTTCCCTCATCGTCCGCTTCAGACACATAAAGAGGTTCTTTGAAAAAAATAGAATCTTCAAACCCCTTTTCCAATTTCCATAAATGGGCTGCGTAGGATTCTTCGCCATGAATACGGCCGGAAATTTGGCCTTCATCTATAATCGCACCTGTACTGTAAGCCACTTGGATGGATTGACCTAAGGCTACACCTCGTTCATCCTTCAGATTGCGATTGATTGTAATGACGTAAGTTTGGTTTTTTAATAATTCCTCTGGGAAATCCAAGATTATCTCATCGTCACCATAGATAGGTTCGATCAGCGAATCCAGGCGGGGAGATATTTTTACCGCATTTTTTAAAGATTTTTCATCAATATATTCGGAAAATTTGAGCGTAACAATTCCACCTTCAAAGTGGATGCTTCCCCCTTCCGGGATAGCGGAAATAAAAGCCGGCGGCGTTTCATCCTCGGGCCCACCGCCTGGGGATGAGACAGCCGCACATGAATAAATCATGAGCGCAATGCCCATTAGAGCAATGACTTTGCTAAATCTTTTTAATATAAATGGGTAAATCAAATTTGAAATTATTCTATTCAGGAGGGGTCAAATTTACAGGAATTACTTTTTCAAATGTCATCTCAGTTTCACTCACTTGAGTTGTAACACACCATACCTTTACTCCAACTTGTTTTGCTGCTAATAATGCTTTTGCGAATTTGAGATCTCGATCCCACATGGGTTCAAATCGATTTGCATCAAACCTTTGGCAAACAAACAAAATCCCAGCACCATTGCCTTCTTTAACCAATTCCGATAAAGCCTCTGCGTGGCGGGTGCCTCTTGCTGTAATTGCATCGGGGAATTTTGCCAATCCATTTTCTACATAAGTCACGGATTTCACTTCTAAATAAAAGGGCTTTTCATTTTTATCTTTCAACAGGAAATCAAAACGATGGTTCCCATGGGATATTTCTGATCGGACATATTGAAATTCTTTAAACATGGGCAAATCGCCTCGTTGTAACGATTCCTTCACAAATCGATTTGGTAATGCTGATACCAGTGATATCAATTGACCTTGATGGCGAACCATGACTGTGGAATATTTTGTTTTTCGTTCAGATTTTTTAGGCGCCCGCCGCAACAAAAGATCAGCGCCGGAAAGGAGCAATTCCTTTAACCGTCCTGGATCGGGTAAATGGGAACGTACAATTTTACCATCCACTTCTACCATAGTTATAAAGCGATTAGGCCGTTCAACAAATTTTCCTGAAATTAGAGGGCCTTCAATTTTCATTTGTTTTTTCCGCAAATCATAAGGTAGAAATTAGAATATAAAAAACAATCTATTCATTCATATTGATAGTGCAGAATTATATTTGGAAAATATACTGTTAAACTATAGATTCTTCCGTTATTTTGCTCCATAAACGAATAATCTTATGCACTTAGACCAAACAGACAAAGGGATATTGGACGAATTACAGTCCAATGCGCGGATCACCAATGCCGCATTGGCCAAGCGAGTGAACCTTTCTCCTTCCAGCACTTTGGAACGGGTAAAGAAGCTTGAGGCCAGTGGACTTATTGAACGATATGTTACTTTATTGAATTCGCAAAAAGCCGGTTACACCTGCATGACATTTGTGGAAGTCACCTTAGCCCGCCATGGCGAAACACCGGTAGATGATTTCTTCAAAGCTATTGCTGATATGGATGAAGTTCTGGAATGCCACCACATAACTGGTGAAGGTGATTTTTTATTAAAGATAGCCACACGGGACATTCCCCATTATGATGAGTTGATTCTCCATGGATTGTCCGCCCTTACCAATGTGGAACATTTGAAAACTTCTGTCGTCCTTTCCACTTTTAAACACCAAACCAGGCTACCAATCTAATATGGCGCTCGTTCCATCCTATATCCAGAATCTCGCCAATTATGTCCCCGGGAAACCCATTGAAGAGGTCCAACGAGAATTAGGGTTGGATCATGTGGATAAATTAGCATCCAATGAAAATTCGTTGGGACCATCCCCAAAAGCAATCGAAGCAATGGAGAAATCTTTATCAGGTCTTCATCGTTATCCTGATGTTTCCGGTTTTGAACTAAGAACCAAACTGGCCAACCGATTCAATATAAAAATAGAAAATGTGATCTTAGGTGGTGGCAGTGAAGGTATTATGTCCACTATTATGCGGACATTTTTACTCAGCGATGACGAATTGGTTTCAGCCGCAAACTCATTCATCGGTTTCCGCGTTTTGGCCAATGCCTCCGGGCGAAAGGTCCACTGGGTACCCATGAAAAACCATCGTTATGACTTGGAAGCTATGGCAAAAAAAGTTACAGACTATACCAAAATCATTTATATTGCCAATCCCGATAATCCCATGGGGACTTACATAACCCGGGAAGAATTTGACGAATTTTATACACATATCCCGGCACGAGTCCTTATCATATTAGACGAAGCTTATTATGAATTCGCCCAGTCCAAAACAGACTTCCCAGACTCCATGGCCTATCGCTATGATAATGTCATTACATTGCGGACATTTTCAAAAGCATACGGGTTGGCGGGATTGCGGATTGGCTATGGCTTTGCACACAAAGAACTCATTCGCAACCTGATGAAAGTAAAAGAACCATTTTCACCTTCGCTTATCGCTCACATTGCCGGTTCAGCCGCCATGAATGATGATGAATTTTTAAGTAGAACATTGGCCATTAATGAAGCAGGATATACATTTTTGAAAGACCAACTCACATCCTTGGGAATTGAAACTGTCCCGTCTGTTGCCAATTTTATTACCACTATATGGCTGTCTCAAGAACAGGCGAAAGAAGTTACCCAATCCTTGCTAAACAAAGGCGTCATTGTGAGAAACCTAAAGGCATTCGGATGGCCCAATTGTATCCGTATATCCATCGGTACCGCCGAAGAAAACGGCCGATTTATTCAGGCTCTAAAATCAATTCTATAAATTTGAGGATATTATGAATAATTATAAAATTAACGCATTTGACCACTGTGAACTGTATGTGAGCAATGCCAAGCAGGCGGCCCATTATTACCGTAGCTGTCTCGGATTTCAGCCCATTGGTTATAAAGGGCTTGAAACGGGTAGCCGTGATAAAGTCAGTTATGTGATGAAACAGAATCAAGTTCGATTTGTGTTGAGTTCTCCCTTGAGCCCAGGAACAGAAATGGGCCTCCACATTGATAAGCATGGGGATGGAGTAAAGGATGTTTCTTTCTCTGTAGATAATGCAGAAAATGCATGGAAGGAAACCACTTCTCGAGGGGCTGAAAGTGTAAGTAAACCAAAATTGATCGAGGATGAAAAAGGTGAAGCAGTCGTTGCCACCATCAAAACTTATGGCGATACCACCCATACTTTTGTTGAGCGAAATAATTATAATGGAGTCTTTCTTCCCGGCTACGAAGTGATGGATGTGGATATGGTTGCAGACCCAGTAGGCATCGTCCATATTGATCATGTGGTGGGGAATCAACCTGATGGCGTTATGCAACCAGTTTGTGATTTTTATGAAAAGGTATTTGGCTGGCATCGGTTTTGGTCCGTGGATGACAAGGATGTCTCCACCGAATACACCTCTCTCCGTTCAGTCGTAATGGCCAATGAAAATGAAAAAATTAAAATGCCCATTAACGAGCCGGCGGATGGATTAAAAAAATCCCAGATCCAAGAATTTGTAGATTTCTATGAAGGGGCAGGCGTTCAACACATTGCCATGTCGTCCCGGGATATCATAGAGACTGTCAAAAAATTAAGAGCCAAAGGAGTTGACTTTTTACCCACACCTCAATCCTATTATGATACCCTTATAGAAAGGGTTGGCGAATTTGAAGAGGATATCAAAATCCTCGCTGAATTGGGTATTTTAGTAGATGCAGATGAAAACGGATATATGCTCCAGATATTCACCAAACCGATCCAGGATCGCCCCACCTTGTTTTACGAAATCATTCAGCGGAAAGGATCCAACAGCTTTGGTAAAGGTAATTTTAAAGCCCTTTTTGAATCCATCGAAAGAGAACAGGCCCTTCGCGGTAACCTATAAATTTTGAAACAATAATGAAATTCATTACTTACTCAGAAAATAATAATACCGAACACCGATTCGGGTTTAAGATTGAGGACAGGATTGTAGATGTCACGCGCGCAGCGAAGTGGATTAACCAAAATAATGGGAATGATATATTTCTTTCCCTTCCAAGTTCCTTGAAAGAAACCCTTTCGAATTGGGATCAGAATTTTTCTCTTTTGAAAAAATTAGATTTCGAAGTTTCTAAAGGTGACTTGGATGCATTATCCCAAGCTGAATCTGATTTGGTCATTTTACCTCCCATTCCCGACCCACCGTCATTCCGAGATTTTTATGCATTTGAGCAACACGTCCTTTCTGCACGAAAACTCCGTGGACTAGACATGAATCCCGATTGGTACAAATTAGCCATATTCTATTTTTCCAATCCTAATTGCGGTTATGGTCATGGTGCAGAAATTCCATATCCTTTACAAACGACTGAGCTGGATTTTGAATTGGAGTTCGCCGTCATCATTGGTAACGGTGGTTCTAACATTAAAGCTGAAAATGCGGGTGAGGTGATTGCCGGTTATACTATTTTAAATGATTGGTCTTCTCGCAACCTCCAGCGTGAAGAAATGCCCATGAGTCTCGGGCCAGCAAAGGGTAAGGATTTTGCCTCAAGTTTTGGTCCATATATGGTAACTACCGACGAACTTGAAGATGCTTGGGGCGAAGATGGGAAACTCCACTTACGCATGACGTGTCATGTGAATGGTAAGAAAATTTCAGACGGAAATACAAACGACCTTTATCACTCTTTTGGTGAAATGATTGAACGGGCCAGCATGAATACAAAATTAGTCCCGGGAGAATATATCGGTTCAGGAACTGTTGGCACCGGCTGCATTTTAGAACTCCGTCCCGAAAATACCGGTGGTTGGATTGAAAAAGGTGATGTAGTTACATTAGAAGTTGAACGACTGGGAATTTTAGAGAATAAAATAGTGTAGGGGCGACTCCACGCCTAACGGCGGGTAAACATGACTAGCGCCTACTGAACTAACGAAAGATATTTAATGCCATTTTACCAATCCCGTGGACAATTACCTAAAAAACGCCACATTCAATTCAAGGATGTTGACGGCAATCTCTATTGGGAAGAACTCATTAGCCGAGAAGGATTCAGCCACATTCACTCCAATGTATATCATGCTCAGCCACCGACCACTGTTAATAAAGTTGGCAATCTTTCTCCACTCAAACTTGAAGCATGGGATCAGGAACACCGCCATCACCATATTAATACGCGAGGGCTAAAACATGATGGCGATGCCATTTCATCCCGTATTCCATTATTTTTTAATTCAGATGTAATCCTTTCTAAAGCTACAGCTTCAAATTCCATGGATTATCTCTATCGAAATGGAAATTATGACGAATGTATTTTTGTTCACGGCGGTGCTGGAAAACTCAAAACAAATTTTGGTTCATTAGAATTAAAGTATGGCGATTATGCCATTATCCCCCGTGGTGTTATCTGGCAATTGGATGTGTCCGAATCCATGGAATTATTCATTATAGAAACAGCAGGTCCGATTGAAACACCCAATCGCTATCGCAATAAACTTGGGCAATTATTAGAGCATTCCCCTTACAGTGAACGGGACATAAAAACACCGTCATTCGAAGCACCTAAAACCGAAGGCCCAATTGAAGTCAAAGTGCGATTAACCCAAGGAATTCAATCTTATGAATACAAAAACCATCCATTTGATATCGTTGGCTGGGACGGTTTTTATTTTCCATGGGTATTTAATGTGAATGACTTTATGCCTATTACTGGAAAGGTCCATCAACCACCACCAGTTCATCAAGCATTTCAAGCACCGGGATTGGTGATTTGCAATTTTGTTTCACGCCTTTTTGATTATCATCCCGAGGCAGTGCCGGCGCCCTATGCCCACAGCAATGTAGATTCTGATGAAATACTCTATTATGTAGAAGGTGATTTCATGAGCCGCAAAGGTGTTGAGCAAGGATCCATTACCTATCATCCCATGGGCTTGCCCCACGGCCCCCAACCTGGAAAAATTGAGGCATCATTAGGTGCCAAAGAAGCGAACGAAATCGCCGTAATGGTTGACACCTTTAAACCGTTAATGATGACAAAAGCAGCCGCAAAAATTGATGACGCTAATTATCCATATTCATGGCAGGATGAAAAATGATTATAGATCCAAAACAACAAGCATTTAAGGACAACTATAAACTAATGATTGGATCCATATTGCCGCGACCAATTGCATTTGTAGCTACCCGATCTAAAAATGGTGTAGATAATCTTGCTCCTTTTTCATTTTTTAATGGTGTGTGCTCAAATCCACCAACCATTTCTTTTTGTCCGGTGAGGCGTGGTGCCGATGGTGACATAAAAGATACTCTTAGAAATATTCGGGATACAAATGTCTTTGCATTGAATATTGTTAGTGAATCCTTCGCATCAGAAATGGTTACAACTGCGACAGAATTCCCGCCTGAAGTGAGTGAATTTGAAGTCTCGGGTCTTACGCCTGTTCCATGCGAAAAAATTGATGCTATGCGTGTAGGTGAGGCCAAAATATCATTTGAATGTGAATTAAATCAAATAATTGAAATTGGTGATGGAAGTCCAGGAAGTGGATTCCTTGTATTGGGCACTATTATACTTTTTCACGTGGATGATAATTTGTATGACAATGGCCGAATTGACCTAGAAAAGCTTCAACCAATCGGTCGTCTGGCAGGTGCCAATGGCTATTGTCGTATATCTGATCGTTTTGAAATTGAACGACAGATTCTACCCAAATAATGTCCCAAATTAAAGAACGCATATACCAAGCACAATGTTTGGGAAATGTGGAACCTATCGAACATATGGTTCCTTACCCTAACCTCCGGGCATTGGTGGATGGCCAAAATGTAAAGTACGGCGAAAAGATGGTTTATGCTGATTTAGGCCTCACATCGGATAAGGTCTACCGCATGGCCCAACAGACCGCCAATTGGCTGGTTGCTGAAGGGGTTAATCCCAAAGATCGAATTTTGATAGACCAACTTCCTTTTCCACAATGCGAGATTTTGGCTTTCGGAATCTGGACACTGGGAGCATCTGTCGTCCTCACCGGCGATGACGATCTTGATGGTGCAAAAAAATCCATGTCCCCATCATTTATCATTTCGGAAGAAACCGGTTACTTTGAAAAGATTGAGAAATTTCCCGAAGAACACGACCCCACTTTCAAACCGTTACTGGGCCACGAGGCAATGGTATTTTGGGATAAAGGAAAAGGCATTCAACTTAGCCATTATAATTTATTGGTAAATGCCAACGGCATCCAGCACGCCATTGATTTGTTTGAGAATCAAACTTACCACATTAGCATTACGCCAAATTCAATGGCCTGGGTAATTCTCCAAGCCATGCTGCCTCTATACACTGGAGCGCCACTTACTTCTGAAAATCCTCACATGACTTTGGGGATTGATGAAGTTGATTTTCGCATTCAATTTGAATGGGATAAACTTGTAGAAACTACACCGCCCTCTCTTTATGTCTGCAATGAGAATACGGCATTTATTTCAATGAATAAGACACCCATCCATTTAACAGCTATGGATGATGATACCTTCCCCAAAGCGATTACCGGTCACTCGGTTATGATGGGTTATTTGGACGATAAATTAAATGAAAAAGTATTTAAGGATGGTCATTTAAAGATTAATTGAATTTTTCCCACCACCTCCTCCTATACTTAAATAGGGGGAAATCGACTATAATTAATAGGTGTGTTCGTCCTATTTATTTTCAGTTTTTACTCGGAACCCGTTTTCAAAACTCTTCCTTTTTCAACTGGTTTCCGTTAAAAATCCACACAGCTTCGTTGAGTTTGTTGTATGATTCAATTTGTGCAAATGCCCCAAGAACTAAAGATCCTAAATAAATTGACATAGTAGCTTCATTTGGTCCTTCCCCTCCACCGGGGCCCATTATGGCAACACTAGCTAAAGGGCCGGCAAATATTAACCCTAGACTCACGATGCGCATAAATTTATATTTACTATATAATTCCGCTGAATCAGGATAGCGATTCAATTCTCCACCTATTGAAACCACTGAATATGAATTTCCGCCCATCATATATTTTGGCCCCAGAAATCCTTGTTGGAGATAAATAGTTTCATTGTAGTATTTTGAATCGAAGTCATCTCCCTGGGCAAAAAGAATATTTGAAAAAACAGCTATCACTAAAAAATATTGTATTGATTTCGTCATGATTTAACAAACCTCATTTTATTTGCCTATAATAAATTGACCCCACTGCCAAAAATGTAGGACGGCTGCAATCGCACCTCCTGTTACAAAGGCTCCCCCTAACCATTCTGTAATTTCGGGATATGGTCGTGAAATTTGAAATGATTGTGTAAATGTCCAAGCTTCCTCCGGTTTGGCCGCCAGGATTAAGGCAATGGATACATAATGAAATGTGTTAGCGAAAAGGTGGGTGGCATACTCTCCATTCGATAAGCCACCATATCGATCCCGGCTATGACCCTCAATCCGCACATCAATCGCCAGCAAAATTATATCAATGACACCGACAAAAACTCCTGCCATCATCATCCAGCCACCGAAATCATTTTGGAATAAACAATAGACTACTATGGGAAAAGCCACAGCGCGACATGTATGAATAATATGCTCAAGGATAGATTCCTTATAATTGGCCAACTTGTATTTATAATCATGGAAGTACAAGCCATCCACAATGGCCAGCAACCCAAAAAGAACCATAAATAGGGTTGCGGCAAAAATCAATTGTCGGTTTTCAGCTTATATTCATTCTGATAATACCGCCATCCGAAATAGGCAACGGCAATAAGTAATAACCACTGGGGCGCTTTCAAAAATCCATCTTCCGGGAAGGGTGAATCACCTCTAACAAATTCTTCAAAAAACCGGAATAAGCCATAGGCCGCCAAATACAATCGGAATGAACTACCGCGGACTTTATATGTGCCCCGTTTTTGCCACAAGAATCCGAACAATGCCAGATTGAAAATAATTTCATAAATGGGGGCAGGGTGAACGGCCAATGAAGCTATAGCTGTTTCGGGAATCACGCCTGTTACCATTTGGGTAAGATGAGCCATGGATCCTTCTGGATAAGTAATACCCCATGGCAATTCACAAGGCGTTCCAAAACAACATCCACCCAAAAGACACCCCACACGGCCAATAGCATGGCCAATAGGAATGGCGATAGCAAATGCATCCCCAGTAGAATGGGGATAACCAATTTTTTTCTTCACCAGTTCTACACCCATGAAGCCGCCGGCGATACCACCCAACACGGTCTTGCCCGCAAAATCAAAGGCGCGAATCCGCGCCGGCACTTCTTCAAATCCTGCAAAGAATACATTAAAAATGTATGAACCGATGACAGCCCCAATGATGGCGCCCACCATGACGAAGAGCATTTGTTCCAACTCCCAGCCCATGCGACGGAATTCGCGGTAAAAGAAGACGCCGCCGACGATCCATGCCAAGAGGAAAAAGACAGAATAGGAATCGATTATGAGGGATTCAGATTGATAAAGAATTGGAACCATATTACTTCAGAACTAAACCAATGTTACTAAGGTGTGAATTCCCCAACCCAAGAGCAATCCGGGAACAATATCCAATAATTGGTGCTGTTTCACCAATAAAGAACTGATGGCAATTGAGGCGATAAATACATAACTCCATATACCAATTGTTGGGAGTAAAACCAACCCCACGTAGGCTGCAACAGAATTGTGCATACTGGGAAAACAGTTACGGCCATTGTCTAAACCTTGGACGAATTTCAAATAGCGGGTAGATGTATTTTTAACTTCATATTCTCGATAGGATTGAGGCACGCGACAGGGAAAGATCATAAAACAAATGCACTGCGCCAAGAGGACCATAAGTCCACCAAAAATATGATAAAGGCCTTCTGACAATGAACTGATTTGAATCACCACCATTCCGATCATGATATAATAAATGAAGCTATAGGGCCAAATCCAAATAGGCCAAAAAGGAATATATTTATCTAATCCAATGGCCAAAGTGCGTGTTTTGAAAAAATAATTATTATTCTGAACCCAGAAAAATATCTGGTAAGCACCGAGGATAATTATGGCCGTAATACAAGTAAATACCACATAGTCAAACATTGGCATTGGGTTTTCACTGAATAACAATGCCATTCGGTAATAAATAATAGAAATGGCAAATGTTGATATGAGCATTAACAACATATATCCGGGACTAATTCTTTTATAAGGTGCGGAGGTTATTTGTGATTCCATAAGTATGTTGATTTTCCTTTTTACTAAATTACTATTAATTATTCAAATTTATTGAAGAACATTAGAATGAATCCAAGATTTCTTTTTTTCTAAAGACATATGCCTCATCCTTGGATCATTAACGGGATATCCGATAAATGGTCCCAATAGATTTTTCCCAAATCCAATTACCTGTTTTCTATAGATAATTCCCCCAACAGCGCCTAATGCCATCATTGCAATTATTCCGTTAGCATGGCCTTCATCATGCCCCCATTTTGGGAACAATGGCCAAAACATCCGCATTTTGGTGAAGTTTGGTTTTCGTTTTTATATCCCATTTTTTCACTGGTAGCTGCGTGGAGAAATCCGCCGCACATTATCAGTATATATAGGAAAAGTATTTTATGTTTCATCAATCTTTGATTTTATTATAGGCTGAAAAAGTAAAATCCCTGTGGCGATAAATCCCAGTAAAAAACCCAGCCAAAACCAGTTTCTCACATCATAACCTTTAAAATCCGCAATGAGTGCTGTGAGAAATGCAAAAAACAATCCGTATAGAATGAAGAGAATTACAAAATCCATGAAATGAAAAATCCTGCTGTAGTGAACAAAATGAAAATGGTTAAGAGATAAAAAACCAAAAGATCTTTTTTGAATATGCGTGTGAGTAATAGGAGGCTTGGGAGCCCCACCCCAGAAGCTGCCATCATGAAGGCGAAAACCAATCCTGTGTCCAGTCCTTTATCCAAGAACAATTCGCCAATGGGAATGAGCATGGCAATATCCGCATAAAGAATTCCGCCAGCGATGACCGATAGTGGAATAGCAAATACGGAGCCGGAAGTGAGTCCTAAGAATCCATCGGAAGGCTGCCATCCTTTTAAGCCAGTAGCAATGGCCGCGGCAATGATTATCACCGGGGCTAGACTTTTTAAAAATCCCACATACTGGCGATTCACTTCTGACCAGCGAAAGCCCTCATCTTCATTCACCATAAATATTTCAATAAGGGATGATTTGAAGCGTTCATTTCCCAAAATCATACCGCCAATTACGGCGATTGTAAAACAGACGGCGGCATAGATTAATGTTAACTGTCCGCCAAAGAGAGCATAAAACAAAATGAGGGCCGGCGGATTAATGGTGGGCGAGGCGATGAGAAAACTGATGGCGTAACCATGTTTAATATTATTATCTACCATACCGGAAAAAATGGGGACGGTGGTACATGAACAAAAGGGCGTAATAGCGCCGGCAAAGGCGCCTAAAATATATCCGCTGAATCCCATTTTGTTATGGAACCAGCGATCCAGTTTAATATCTGTGAAATAACCTTTCAGCCATACGGCAGTGAGAAAAACAAACCAATAAAGAAAAAGAAGACCAAAGATAAAAGATAAAAAATAAATCCAATCGAAATTCATTTTAGATGGTCTTCCAAATAGTTTAACATCTTTTTCTGCTGACTAAGCCAGCCTAAACGCGTTTCAATATTCACATATCGGACCCCATACCGCATGGCCGCCCAGGAAAGTGAGCCATCATCCTTCTTCGGTAATTTTTCTTGAAGGACCACATTGAATGGTGATTGGGCTAAAATATCATAATCCCCACGGTCGGTGCATATGAAAAAGTCTCGAGGATTTTGGTCTTTCTTAATGGAAATTTCATCACTCAAGGGAATCTCAGTTTTCATATTGTACCCCTGATAATTATTATGGAGAGCAATTAACAATCCGCCGTTTTGGGGTAGAATTTTTTCTAAAAAAGAATCCCGATCTCGATTAATCATTTCAAGTGTTTCGGCTTTTTTTGCCCGGGACCATTTTCGATTATATTTCTGGATATTGGCTTTAGCCCCTTCCACTGAAAAAATCCGGTTGGGATCAATGATGCCGCCGAAAAAATCTGCTTCTCTCACATTACCTTGAACCAAAAAAGCTCTCCCTTCATTATTTTTCATGTGGTTTTCTAAAGACATCCGTGCCGTCTGTTCGTCGCCGTGGAGCCAAATGTATCTCCGATCGCCATCGCCATTTTGGATAATTTTAAATTTTATCCCTGCTATTTGGACTGAATCATATCCTTCATGTATAAGACCGAAAAGACTGAAGAAGAGAAGAAATGTGATCAATATTAATTCCGTGCTCGATTATTGTTGTACAATCGTCCATTCCCCGGGGCCAATAACATATTCTATGGCATTCCCCTGGGCGGCTTGGCCGCGCATATAGCCAATTAAGGCACCGGCCGGAATAGTGAAAATACTGTAGAAACCACCTATCATCGCCCCGCATAAAAGACCCACTCCGATTCCCATATTATCCTGTGCCCCCATCACTGCGCCGATTAATAAACCACCTCCCATTGTGCCAATACCGGCAACTTTCATTCCTTGAAATACATAATCACGGGTGCTTTTTGTTTTACCAATAAAAATACTGCCGATTTCGTTGATGGGTAATTCACGTTCAAATGATTGCCCTTTTTCCTGAATACGGAGTGCGTCATTAGTCATGCCCAACAGCGCACCGCCCACAGAAGCGGTAGGATCATAAGCACTCACCACAACAATCCATTCTTCTAGTGGAATCAATACCTGTTCGCCATCCTTTTCTAGGATGAGCCCAGTCACTTCTCCTTGGGCAATGAGTGGTTGGGATTCCAAATTGAGAAATCCTGTTTCAATTAAAGTAATGATTAGCGTCATCGTCGCCAAACCTGATACAAGAAATGAGCGTGTTTTATTCATTTTTTATCCATTCCATTTATTCATAATTATCTCAAAATCCAATAATTTGACGAGGTACTTCTTTCCATTCAACAACTTCACCCTTTTCCGATCGATCAAATGATTCATCAAAAATTGCTGTACCAAACAATTGGTCCCAAACTGAAAAAATATTTCCAAAATTATTACCGGCCACACGTTCATCGTTCACATGATGCAATCGATGAAATCTTGGCGTAATAATAATATTCGATAGTACGCTATCCATTTTTAATTTAAGATTCCCATGAATCCAGAAATTAACGAGAATTAGTAAAATACTGGCAATAATTAATTCACGATAAGGTACTTCAAACATTTGGAAACCAACTAAATATGGAATCCGAATGATAAATGAATTCAAAAAAGAAGTGCGAAGCCCCGAAAACCAGTAAATATCTTTGATTGAATGATGAAATCGATGGGTATTCCACATGGGTTTTAAGTGCATAATTCTATGAAATATATAATAACCAAAATCACCAATTATTAGCGCTAAAATAAGACGTAACCATGGTGGCATTGAACCAACACTATTTCCCAATCCCACAACCATATGGATATTAGAAACGATGGTTTCATTCAGCAGATAATCCATAATAAAAAACACAAACATTGTGGAAATTACAATTACAGTAATATCAAACTTTATATTAGATAATCGCTTGATTGCTTCTAAAGGTTTTTGGTTTTCCATGAAATGGATTACGGCGGCAATCAATAACAATACTGTCCCAGAAGTAATTAGTGTTAAATCCATCAATATTGAAAACCTAATTCTGAGAATAGAAATGTGCGTGTTTTATTCATGATAAATCCCTTTCCTTTTTGGGTGTTAATTGACCATTCGATTTGATGGCCCCATTCCCATTTTGTGGTACAAACCCGTAAGGTGTTGGCATGGGTACTTTTTTGGGCACATTCCCATTTTGCCAATGCTTCACTTCGTGAGTCTCACGGTAGAGCACATTGTAGGCATCGAAAGGGATGGTTCTACCGTCAGGCATGGCAAAGCCGATACAGCATTTTTTAACAACCTTCATATCCCAGTTATACTTGTCCTGGAATTGGATTAAAATTATGCGAAATGCATTTTCGTCGGCAATTTTCTGGCGCCCTTTTTCCGTAAAGAAATCCTTTTTTACAGGGATGCCACAGACACAGGAAAAATCGTATAACGTTTTCATTGAGTTAAAACTGGATGAAGCGGACCACAATCCTTCAATAGCTTTTTTATAGATGGGTCGCGGGTCTGTGTAGATCGTATTGATGAATTGGTCCATGTAAGGATCCAAGTCTATGAACCGTGGAATGGGTTTCACTTTCTTGCCCTTAATGTAGGCATAAGTGAGGGCAATCTCAGAAGGATGGCTGCAGGGCAGTGGCATAAAATCTGTTTTGCGAAACATACCATCGGTTTGTTTTTCCAGCCGATCCATGATTTCTGTATTGGTGACCCGATCCATGGGATTCATATCATGGTCGTAGCGCCCGGCGAAAAATGCGGGCTGAAAGTTGACACCGCGAATACCCTTGGTTTCAATGCCGAATTCTACAATTTTACCCACTTGATCTTCATTTACACCGCGCTGAATCACCGCCGCCAAATTAATCGGCAAACCATGTTTCAGCATATTTTCGATAGCTTTCATTTTAATGTCCACCAACTTGGCCCCGCGGATTTTTTGATGCACCTCATCTGTAAAGCCGTCAAACTGGAGGTAAATCTCTAATTTATTTTCACTCACATCCACTAAGCGTTTGATTAAATCTTCATCCTGGGCAAACTTGATGCCGTTGGTGTTAATCATGACCACCTCTGTGGGACGATCCACCGCTTCTTTCACCGCTTCTACAATTTGAGGATGCATGGTAGGTTCACCGCCGGAAAATTGAATGACTGCGCCCACGCCCTCCTGCTCAATGAAACCATCCAAGGCTGCTTTGATTTGATCCATGGTGAGGTATGCCGATCCTTTGCTGTCGGCGAAACAGGTGGGACATGCCAAGTTGCAATCATCCGTAAGATCGATTAAACCGAGACACATATGCTGCTCGTGATCTGGGCAAACGCCACAATCGTAGGGGCAGCCCCGCTCTACTTCGGTCGGGAATTTTAAAGGTATGTCGCCGGGGCGGTTATATTTCTGGGCGTGGAGGTACCAGTCTGCATCGGAATGAAGGAGACAAGATTCAAAGCCGTGCTCGGCGCACCATTTTCTTAATACAATTTTTTTATCATCAGTGCGGATGATTTTCGCATCCACCACTCGGAGGCATTTAGAACACAGACTTTGGGTGTGTTCAAGATATACATAGTTCCGCCGTTGTCGCGGATTTTCTTTTATGTCAGCTTGTTCTACAGAAAACATGGTTGCCTACCTTTTTTCTATTTTCAAAATTCCCCCGAGAATCGCTTCGTCAATTTAAATCATTTAATCAAATTTGTTTGAAGGAATGCCTTTTTTAAATCAATTAATAGTTTTTATCCAAGGCTACCTGTAAATAAAAGCCCCAATAAAACGAAAAAAGAAACACCACACGATGCTGTTGAAGTCAGAATCCTTCCTTTTTTGATTCGTTTTTTGTATCCCGCTTCATATTCAGATTTTCCATTTTGCGATACTTCATTATTTTCAGGCACATTTACCCTTCTAACAAAATCAGCTAAAGAACCTGCTCCCAAAAAAATCATATTCCCAACACCTAAAACACCCGATAACACTTTATCTGATGCCCAATCACCTGCTTTGATATCTTGGTCAGCTTGGTCATAACCCATTTGATAATAATCTATTGACCCAAATGAATCCTGAAATCCCACAACCTTCTTTGGGTTTATATCTACTTTTTGAATCGTCACGGATCCGAAAGATGTTGTTACGATGTATGTGGAATCAGTTTCAGTGGTTATAGTGCCAGAAACTTTATCTCCAGATTTGAGATAAAATGTTTCTTCTTGCTGGGGTAAATCACCGGCGATAATCAAACTGGAATTAAGTAGAACCAAAGTCACTGTAACCATGGAAAATATTGAACTTATAAATGGACGCTTTTTA
>JABGTK010000100.1 GCA_018647265.1 Candidatus Neomarinimicrobiota bacterium
AGGGGGGATCTTAGACAAGATGCTGGAAGAGCTCGAGAAATCCATGAAAAAGGATGTTGAGATAAGGGATAATATCAAGAAAGCCACTAGTTACCCAAAAATTGTAGGGTCAATTATGGTTATTTCTATGTACGTGGTCATCACAAAGGTCATACCGACTTTCACAGGTATTCTCACCAATTCTGGTACAGAAATTCCAGCGCTTACAAGATATTTACTTGCATTGGGAGATTTTCTTGATGCCTCAGGAATTTATTTCCTTATATCATTGATTGGCATTTTTACGCTGGCAAAATTTATTGGTAAAACAGAAAGTGGGAAATTATTCTTTGATAAAATTGCCTTAAAAAATCCAATTTTTAAAAAAATAACCATAGCGGCGATTAATCTTAGATTTACCAAGATATTAGGTACGCTTTTAAGTTTCGGAGTGCCCTTAAAAGATGCTTTGGGCGTAGTAAAAAATGTTGCCGATAATACAATTTATATAAATGCGATTGATAAAATTATCGAAGATATTGAGTCGGGTAAGCCCATTACTAGCAGTGTTAAAGAGACCAATGTTTTTTCAGATTATCTATGCAGTATGGTTGGGGTTGGTGAAGAGGTAGGCGCACTGGATAAGATGTTTTTATCTGCTTCCGAGTATTATGAAATTGAATTAACGAATAGTACGGATGGACTATCCGCTTTGATCGAGCCTATCATTACTGTGGTAATGGGTATATTCATTGCCTTGTTCGTGGGGAGTGTTTTTCTTCCTATGTTTAAAATGTACGAAAGTATTTCAATGTAGTTAAATTTATTCTTATCTTCTACTAGAGTAAAAAAATAAAGATTATATTGTATTAATATAAAGATGTATAATAGGCTTATTAATAAAACAAGATGAGGGAATATATGTTAAAAAATAAATCAAAGGGCTTTACCCTAATTGAATTGGTTATTGTAATTGCCATTATTGGGATTCTGGCAACTATCGCAGTCCCTGCATTTAACAAATCAGTCAGGACCGCACGCATTGCATCAGCTCGCGCTCTTGCAGCTACCATCAACACGGGTGTCATATCATCTCAGATTGAGTCTTCATTGAGTGGAGCGTCATTATATCCCAGCCCAGATAACGGTCTTCAAGATGGTGACGATTGGGAAACCGAGTTCACCGATCCTTCTGTTGGAGGAGACTGGACTTTTTCAACATCTACTGTTGCTGACATTGGTAGAGTCGCAAACTGGAAATTAGCAAGTGATCCAACTATTCAGGTTGTATATGTTGTGAATCTTATAAATAAACCGGTGAACCTTGACGCAGCACAAACAAAATACGTTGTTTATATGAGTAGTTCAGACAATGTATTCACTAATATTGGTGGAGTTCTTACTGTAGATGTATTAACTGGTTGCCCTGCTTCTAATACTGATGGAGAATTCTAATGCTGCTGGAGTAATGCCTTAGTATCATCATTATGAATAGTGGCAACCTACTTTATATACATTCTACTGCTGAAGATGGTTAAATTCTGTTCTATTTGTTCCATAATTAAAAAGGCCGGTTATTTACCGGCCTTTTTAATTTCAATATGAATCGTCTCAAAGCATATACCTTATTTGAAATTGTTCTGGTAACAGCCATTATCGGGATTCTGTTCTCTATGGCTATCGTTTCATTTTCACCTGATCAAGAAAAATTGAATTATAAAAAGATGACAGAGTCGCTTAATCAACATATTATTTACGCCCAGGAGGTCGCACTTACTGAAAAAAAATATGCGGTACTTACGGCAGATCCTGAAGAACGAACGTATAGCCTATCTGTAATGGCCTCGAATGTAGAAGAATCAGGCCGGTCTATTCCTTTGTGGTATGATAATGCATTTGTCAATGTGGTGGATATTTCTTCTATAACGACTACTTTGCGGTTTGGTGATTCCAATCAGATCCTTTTCAAACCATGGGGCTTGATGGAAAGTTTAGATGATATTACCATTGAGATCGATGGAATGGATCTAATTGTCTCAGGATTAACAGGCCATGTCTCAATACAAAGATAAAGTGCAAAAACAAACTAAACGGAAGGCTTTTTCTTATGTGGATGTAATCTATGGGATGACGGTCATCATGATCATTCTTGGGGTGATTTTTGGTTCTATACGTATGGTAGAAAGACGGCTACGAGAAAATCAGCTAATAATTTTGGCTGATTCATTCGCAAATAAAATCTTTGATGAAGTAAGTTTACGAAAATATGATGAAAATATTGCTTCTATTGTGGAAAATGGTCTTACAGTAGACCTTGGTACTGAAAATGAAAATATTAATGATTGGTCTACACTCGATGATATCGATGATTTTCATGAAATTACAGCAACTGATCCTGCCTTCCCACGTATGGAAACATCTATTAATGTTAATTATGTTAATTTTGATCCAAACAGTAAGAATATCACTTTATCGAATATTCCAACTTTATTAAAACGTGTGCAACTGGATGTGAATCATCCACTTTTTGATAACCCAATTCGGTATTCTACAATTATTGGCGGAAGTTTTGATCCTGATTGGTTAATTATTCGCGCATATCCAACGCGTATTATGGTGGACCGAGAACCTGGAATAGTAAATGTGGTCTCTGCAGGCGATGTCATTAACTTTACTGTGGATTTTAGCGAGATTGTATATGTGGTAGATGATAATCTTGATTTTAGTTTATATTTGGATATTGTCAGCGGAGTTTTATCTGGAGAAGAGGGGAGTTATATCAATAGTCAAACAAATCCAGGTGAAATTAAAGCACACTATACAGGCGGAGATGAAACCAGTCAATTGACATTTACTTTAGATGTAACCGAAGATATGAATCTAGCGGGGTCACATTTGAATGATTATATTTCCTATCGATCAGAACTAGTCAAAGAAAATGGCAGTATTATAAATGGAAATGGAGATGAGGCCATATATAATTTACCTCAACCCGATTCAGATAATTCATTTGCATCAACAACAAATATTTTACCCTTACTTCAGCAATGGAATACTCCCATATTTACCACAGCGGAACAGGAAGATTTTGACAATAATTTAAATCAACAAGTAACCACTGTAAGCGTTCAGGATATTTTTGATGACTGGGATCGATTTCAAGATAATGATATTGCAACTGAATCACCATTTTCAGGAAATTACAACCAATGGACGCTTGTTGATGATGGTGAAGATAGCTATATTGAGATGAATGTGAATGTCGGACAAAATCTTGGTTTTGTGAGCGATGAAAGTGTCGAAAATTTTATATTTGAAGCTACGCTATTTTCAAATCACGTAAACGGCAATTGGAAGGATAATGACCTTATTGGTTTGATCATTGCATTTAAACGAGAAAACAATAAGAATTATGCTATTGCAGTGGGAAAGACGTTTAACGGACCCCAGCCAAAAAACGAACATGGAACTTTTGGTGTTTTTTATGGAGAGATTATCAACTTATTTCCCTGGAATGACCCGATAGATATAAATAAGCATTTTTTAATTACTCCTGAAATCAAATATTTAGGCTCAAAAAACTACTGGCTTGGAAAATTTGTTCGAGTGAAAGTGCAACGCAATGGTGACGACATCACGGTAAAAATGAATGGGGAAAATACTTCGCGAGATGAAGCTTTAGAAACCGCTTACCTCGAGGATCACACTATCAGCATCAATTTAAATGATGATCTGAACTTAGAAAAATTTAAAGGCGCCAAACAATACGGGTATATTGTAAAAAGCCAGGCAAATACGCGCTGGTATGATATTAGAACATCAGGAGGATCTGTTGAACGACGAAATATATCTATTTTAGTCCAACTAGAAGAGGAGGGTCAAACAGAAATAAGACAATATTATAAAAAAAATGATGATAGTGAATATTTAGATCAGCAAGATGTAGGCTCGCTACAAGCAGATATTGGATATTTGCGTCCTTTATTTAATGACGAGACAGGGAAAAAATTTCTTCTTACAAGTACTGGAATAATAGTGTACCCATTTTGAAGAAGAAATCAGAAAAAGGATTCACGTTGATCGAAATGTTGATCACGATAACTGTTTTAGGAATTGTGATGCCGCTACTTTTCAATGTGATTAATAGTAGTTTTAAAGAGCTCCGTAAAATGGAATCGATTCAGATGAAAAATATTGTTGAGTCGCGCCTAATAAATCGACTAGAGGAAGATTTTAGGACCCATACCAAATTCAAATTCATGACCGCTGATTCGATCGGGTTCTATACTACGCGCGATCAATTGTTCCAGCAGGAGGTGGCCTATTTTATTGCGGATGATGTCATATACTATCGGGTGGATGATTCAGATAAAAAAGTTTTAGTAAAAAATGTGAATACCCTCTTTACTGAATTCAAGTATTACAACTATGACAATACGGTCAAATCACCAGAAAATTCCGATTCATTCATTATTCCTGAGATGAACACCATGCCTAAAATTGGCCTCAATTATGAATTTACCCTTGATGAAAACATTGTGAGGAATCATTATATCAAAGTACGGAGACTGAACTAGATGAAAAAAAGTGGCGGCATCATTTTATTATTTTCGTTAGTGATCACATTTACCGCATTAGGCATCCTCTTACTGTTAAGCTCGACTGCGACCTCGAATCTACGAACGGCGGCCAATAAATACGTTCGTACGCAATTGATCAGTAATATTCGCTCTGGAAATGCCCTCATTGAAAACGTGACATTACCAGCGTTTAACGATGAAGGAATCCTTGAGATTGAAACGATTGAATCCGGTACTATCCAATTAAAAAGACTAGAGCAAAAAGCTTCTAGATACCATGGAGAGTATACGTTCGCCAACTTAGGAGATCATGATCATTTCAAGCAGATTCAAGATCAGTTCACCATATCATTCTGGATGAAGCCTCAAAATTCTGTGATTGTTGGCGCCGATATACGGCTTCCTTTCAGCGGTGAGCCAGTTCTTGGTTTTAGTCAAAGAAGAGATGGTGACTATCCAGGTGCTGGGTTCCAATTCGGCTTTGATCGGATCAGGAATAATACTGCTGCACGACTCGTTTTCCTGGTTACTTTGATTGAGGAAGACGAAATCGCAGACCAGAGTACTTTATATTCACTTTTTTTCGACGATATTATTGACAGTGAGTGGATATTTGTCACTGTGGTATATGATGGGAATCAGCTCAGGATCTTTCGAAATGAGTTAGTAATGGCGCACTTAAATGCCAGTGGCAATGTGGACTGGTCAACGATCGCCAATGGTAGTTTTTTTGTCGGTAAATATGTGGATACGCCTGCGTTTGGGGGTATGTTCTTTTCTGGTCAAATACGAAACGTGGGAATATGGAATATTGCGATGAATAATGCGAGCGTAGGCTATATGCATCAACAGGGGTTGAATTTTAATCCACTGATCAATTTTAGTAATTACGCTAGCAGCGATCAATTGCTAGGATTTTGGAAAATGAACGATGGAACGGGTTCGTACGTATTGGACTATTCAATATATTCGAATAATGGTGGCATCATCAACAGACGCAATACTGATCAATGTTGGACCACAGTCACTGACAGTTTTACGTATATAATTTCATCAGAGTTCAATGAGTTTGAACGTTCAGAAAATCTGCGATAGGCAATCAATTGCAAATCTTAATATTTATTTTAGGGGCATGTGTCGGTTCATTTGCGAATGTACTCGCTATTCGTACCACTGAATCTAGAAATTACATTTTTGGTAGATCAAAATGCCCAAAATGTGATAGTCAAATTCATTGGTATGACAATTTACCATTAATTTCATTTTTATTGCTAAAGGGTCGGTGTAGACAATGTAAAGAAACCATATCAATGCAATACCCTGTGGTTGAATTAGTGATGGGGATATTGGCTGTAGTATTCTATGTGCATAATTCGTCGTTTTTATCATATATTTTATTAATGGGTATGGGTACAATGTTACTAGTCATTACCCTGACCGATTTAAAAGAAAAATTCATTTATGAGTCTCATTTATATTCACTGCTAGCGTTTTCAATTTTTTACCGATATTTAATTATAGATGTGGGCATAATGGATACGCTGCTGGGTGTTGGACTGTTTGGAGGTTTCCTGCTCTGTTTACGATTTATTGGTCGTATTATCTATAAACGTGAAGCAATGGGTGCAGGTGATATCAAATTGGGATTTATTTTAGGAATACTATTTGATTGGCAGCTAGCTGTCGTGGCGCTTTATCTAAGCTTTATTAGCGCTTCGATTGTAGGCGTATACCTCCTATTGTTCAAGAAAAAACAAATCAAGATATTGCCATTTGCCCCATTTATTGCATTCGGTTCAATTCTATCAG
>JABGTK010000101.1 GCA_018647265.1 Candidatus Neomarinimicrobiota bacterium
CCAAAGGAAAAGTCATTTTATGAATTGAGTCGATTTGAGTTTGGTCTCCCCATACCAAAAACGCATAGACGAAACATTGCTGATCTCGCTATCAAGGAGGACGGTAGCCTATGGACTTCCGCTACTTCTGACCCCGGGGACTATGGGCCATTCACTACAGCCATTTATGAATTGGGCTCTATAAATCATGCGGGCACATTTACACCGATTCATCCTAAATTATTAAAACCCATTATAGTTATAGCAGGTCAAAAAGTTGAAGCACTAATGTTTTACAAAGAACATTTGGTTTTAATGACTGATAATGAGAATTTTGGTGCCACTTTTAAGTTACTTGATTAACCAATGCCTAAATATTTCATAACCCTGTTATTCTTTGCCTCAATCCTTTCCGGTCAATTTAATCACCAAGATAAACTAGTAATTAAACAAAAATTGGGTCAATCTACTGTTACCTTTGATTTCGACATCCGAACTAATGAAACAGGATTTTTTCATAAGCATTTGGATGTTGGGGTTCATTCTCCCATAAAATCTACTTGGAAAGTCGGCCTCAAATATAGAGCTCAATACCGCCTTAATGATGGTGCATGGAACTTGGAACAACGCCCACAAGTGGAATTACTTAAAGCTATCAATAAACCAATAGCAAAATGGCAACTTCGAACACGAATGGATTATCGTATTCGAAATGAGAAAAATAATGAAATGCGCAACAGGAGCCGAATCCAGTTAAAGGCAATCAATCCTATATCCCGGTTAAAGATAACACCATTTATTAATAATGAATTTTTCTTTGCGCCTGAAACATGGAATTATTATATCAACTGGACTTCTTTTGGATTCGATCTCCCAAAAACTAAATTTGGAAAACCGACTATTTTTTATAAATATATCCTGTCATTAAAAGAGGGAGAATGGAAACCATCTTACACATTCGTCTTTAAATTAAGCATCTGAAATCATGAAAATTTTAATATCAAAACTTCCAAAACATAATTGGTGGGGCCATGGGACACCCATCTATGAAAATAATCCCGCCATGAAAGAGGGCGTCGTCCCCAACCAAGAGTTGGTGGAAATTGAAATGTTTCTCATGTCAAAGCTGTTCAACAAACTTCCTATAGAAGTGGTTGAGATTGACTTCCCATATTATTTAGATCAACAGAACACCGAACAGCGTCAGCATGATTTTGTCTTTGTCCGTGATCTTTTTGTAAGTGACCAAAAAGGGAAAGTAATTATTTCTAAATTTAGGGAAAAGGCCCGCCAGGTTGAAGCGGACATTATGCAGGTTATGCTCGATTCCATGGGGTATGAAACGATTCGTATTCCTCACGATTCAACGGCGACTGCTGAAGGCGGCGAATTCTATTATTGTCCCGGGGATGGCGTTCTCTTTTCAGGCGCTTGTCGCAATAATGTAGAAGGCGCAGAATGGGTTGCACGGGAATTTAATGTGGACGAATTGGTCCTTATGAAATCGAATGCCTTTCATATAGATACACTTTTTACTCCAGTTATCAATAAAGAAAATAAATTGGTAGCTGTCATTGCGTGCACTGAACTTATGGAAAAGGATTCCACTGAAAACTTGCGACAATTTGCCAAAAGAAAAAATATTGAATTGGTTGAAGTTCCGCCAGAAGATGCCATTGGGACAGAAAATGAATTAGGCGAATTCGCCGTGAATTGTGAACCGTTACCCGGTTATCTCGTTGGTCCTACTCGTTTCCGTTCAAATAAAGTCGCACCATTATTGAAAGAATTGGGTGTCATGCATATTACTGTACCGACAACTCAATTTCGGTTGAGCGGCGGCGCCATCCACTGCCTCACAAACGAATTATAATTTAACGAAAGAGACGCCCTGGTAAATCGGGACGTCTTTACTTATTCCATATCTTCAGAATATTTTCCTTGAGTCGCTAGACTATTTAATTTTGCCCTTTTCATAAATGCACTCTGAGCAGCAGGCACATTTTCCTTCTTACCCTTCCAGGATTTAAGCGCCGGTTGCTGTAGAGCACGACCATAGGAAAAAGATAAATTCCAGGGTTTATTATTGCCCAACAATTGATTCATCTTATCCAAGTGAGCCGTGGCATCTGTATCGCTCTGACCGCCGGAAAGAAAGGCAATCCCTGGGACAGCAGCAGGAACTGTCCTGAAAAAGCATTGCAATGTAGCATTGGCCACTTCCTCCACCCCGGCGCGGTCACTGGCATCATAACCGGACATAACCATATTGGGTTTCAAAACCATTTGTTCAAACTGAACACCTTGAGAATAAAGCTCAAAGAAGACCGTATGAAGGACCTCTTCAGTTACAACAAAACTATCATCAATATCATGTGTGCCTTCCATGAGGATTTCCGGTTCAACAATGGGCACAATATCATTGGATTGACATAATGCGGCATAGCGTGCCAAACCGTGAGCGTTGGTGCTGATACAGTATCCACTGGGGTTATCATCATTAATATTGATAACAGCACGCCATTTAGCAAACCGAGCACCAAGCTTACGATATTCTTTCAAGCGTTCGTCCAGCCCATCCAAACCTGTAGTAATTTTTTCACCTTCACTTCGCGCAAGATCATGGGCGCCCGTATCAACCTTTATTCCCGGGATAACACCCTTCCCTGCCAAATATTCAGGGTATGGAGTTCCCTCTGCCAAGGATGATTGACGCAGTGTTTCATCATATAGAATGACACCGCTGATATTATTTTCCATTCCTTTGGCACTAAATAAAAGATCACGGTATGCATTTCGACTTTCAAAAGTGCTTTCTGTACCAATTTGCGCCAACCGTTTACCAATGGTTCCTGTACTTTCATCGGCGGCAAGAATTCCTTTACCTGGGGCGGTCATGGCTTCGGCAACGGCTTCCAGACTATTTAAATTTAAACTCATGCTATCATTTCCTTCTTCGTTTCTCAGGATTTATAATGTGAATTAATTCGTTCTGAATTAAGTTACAATCTAACAATAAATGGAAATAATTATCTCGGGGCAAAAGGGATTTTTGCTTTCGAGTTATCGGATTGAAATGATGAGCATCTGCCTGCCGAAACTTCAGTGTAGGCAGGGGCGAATCATTTCTTAATAATTGACGCGCAACGATTCGTGACCTCATCGTTGCAATCCTTACAAAGCTTTATTAATTCCCCTCTGAAAAGGTGCTTCGACGAAGTCGAAGCGGTGTGTTAAAAATTTTTGATTATTAAATTCAATATCATATAAACAAAAACAGCCCCGTAGGATGCGGGTCTGATTTTAATTTGAAAAGATAGTCTAAACCTTAGTTCGCCAGTGACGCCCCAACTGAACCGAGGTCAGCAAAAGCTTCGTCCAGACGTTCAATCATGCTGGTTTCAGCATCCCTTAAAACTTTTCGAGGATCATATTGTTTTTTATATGGTGTGCCATCTTCCGGGTCTACCTGATATAAAAACGCTTTTTGATTTTCATTCACATATGAACCAATTGCTTTTGAAAAAGCGAACTGGGTGTCCGTATCAATATTCATCTTGAAGACACCATAGGAAATCGCTTCGGATATTTTATTTTTTTCAGATCCGGATCCACCATGAAATACAAGGTCCAACGGATTTTCACCAGTCTTGTGCGTTTCATTAACCAATTCCTGAGAGGCTTTCAATATTTCAGGACGTAGTTTTACATTCCCCGGTTTATACACACCATGAACATTGCCAAAAGATGCAGCCAATGAAAAATGACCAAGAGGATTCAGAAGATCATAGGCTCTCAAGCAATCTTCCGGTTGAGTATAAAGTAAGGGATTATCTGCACCGATATCGTCATCGGAACCAACACCGTCTTCTTCACCACCAGTGACGCCCAATTCAATTTCAAGACTCATGCCGATGGGTGCCATTCGCTCCAGCAAACGGGCACATTCGGACAAGTTGAAATCAATATCTTCAGCCGATAAATCCAGCATGTGTGAGGTGAACAATGGTCTCCCTGTTTTTTTGAAATGAACTTCGCTATTACCCACCAATGCTTCCACCCACGGAATCAGTGCTTTGTTGGCATGATCCGTATGAAGTACAACACAAATGCCATAATGCTCCGCCAATAGATGCACATGATGGGCCGCTGAAACAGCGCCAAGGACTTTTGCTTCGAAACTGTCAGGACATCCCTGCCCTGCATAAAATTGTGCGCCACCATTGGATAATTGAATAATTACATCCGATTTATTTTTTGCTGCTGCTTCCATAACTGCATTTATGGAACTAGTGCTTACAACATTCACAGCCGGCATTGCATAGCCGCCTTCTTTTGCCGCTTTTAAAAGTGTTTGATAATCGTCCCCGGTAACAACACCGGGCTTGAGAGAATAATTCATTATATTTCCTTATTTTTTACTTTTGGCCAATTTCAGCCAATAATTCATTAAACCAATTCACTTGGGAATCAAATGGCTTACCGCCCTTGATCCTATCAAAATCTATTAATCCTAACTCGCTATTTTGATCATCGTCCAAACCAATGACGCCGCTTTGGCCATCTAACGCGAGTTTTGCCCCAAGAGCTCCGGATAATTTAATTAAATCCAGATCTTGTTTGTTCGGTGCAGCGCTCCGGCCAAAATATCCGCTTTTCTGAACCAAAGTTTTTTCAGCTTCAAGCCTATCTGTAAACTGTTTCGCAAACCACTGTCCTGGATTCAACGTATTCAATGCCACATGGCCAAATGCGTCCCGTTCAACCGTTTCTCCCGCCGCTTCCATTTCTTCAATGATGATATCTGTTCCGGCTCCTTCACTAAGGAAAATATTGACTGAATCTTTTTCATCCATCACTCCTTTAAGGCGCGAACATTCCGCGTCAAAATCAATTTCCATTTCAGGAATATAAATTGCATCCACATCCCAACGCTCTTGGTCAATTAAAATTTCCGGTAAAAAATTGCGCTGTTTTAATCTGTCATGATATTGTTTTGCTGTATAAGCCGTAAGCCATCCGCAGCTTCTTCCCATAACTTCATGAATGATCAATTGACGAAAACTGGTCGTATTCTCGTTGGCGATATTTTCAAAGAAGATGGCGCCTTGTTCTGCTGCCGTCCATGCGCCTAAAGTTTGGGTAATGGGAAATACATCATTATCCACTGTCTTGGGGAGACCCACAACAGTGAGATTATAATTATTTTCTTTAAGATAAAATGAAAGTTGGGCCGCCATAGTATTGGTATCATCACCACCAATCGTGTGAAGGATGTCAATGCCATCTTTAACTAACTGGTTTGCGGCCACTTCTAGCGGATCTTCGCCATCTTTCACATAACCGCGCTTCACACAATCAGCAACATTGGTAAGTTTAACGCGACTGTTTCCGATGGGACTGCCGCCGTATTCATAAAGTACATCCGTCTTTTTCCGAACGGATGGCGGGATAGGAATGGATTTACCAAGAAGCAGACCACGGTATCCATTTAAATAACCGATGAGTTGTGCCTCTGGAGCCAATTCATTGTATGCTTCAATCAGGGCGCCAATGGAAGCTGAAAGGCAGGGCGCAATTCCTCCTGCGGTTAAAAATGCAATTTTCATGAATTTCCTAAAATTTGAGCCAGAAAATTAACGATAGAATTATTTAAATAGTAACTAAATTCATCGATATTTATTTATTTATTTAGAATAATTTGCACAATACCTTAATTATTTAGGATATTCAATTAATCCTATAGCTTAATTTGATTCCTTGCTAAAAATCCTTCCGTAGGGTTATTATTCTCGCCTACAATTTTTCGAAAGTGTCATAATTAGGAGGTTTTTATGCGCAACAGAAAGCCTATTGTCCAATTCGTAATTTTTCTATTGGCATCACTTACTTTGATTAGCGCCAAAGAACGGTTCAGCGAAGATTTATACAAAGCATTAAAATACCGCAATATTGGCCCATTTCGGGGTGGGAGGTCGGCTGCTGCAGCGGGCGTTCCCGGTAATAAATTTTTAGCCTATTTTGGCGCCACCGGCGGTGGCGTTTGGCAAACCCAAAATGGCGGCCAATCCTGGAAGAATATTTCCGATGGTTTTTACGGCGGTTCAATCGGAGCTATAGCCGTGAGTGAATGGGATCCCAACGTCATCTATGTAGGCGGTGGTGAAGTTACCGTTCGGGGGAATGTCTCCCATGGAAACGGCGTGTGGAAATCCACCGACGCAGGTAAAACATGGAAGCACATGGGGCTCAAAGATTCCCGGCGAATACCCAGAATTCGAATTCATCCACGCAATCCGGAATTAGTCTATGCGGCTGCCCTGGGCCACTTGTTCGGGCCCAATGAAGAACGGGGTGTTTTTCGTAGCAAAGACGGTGGTGAATCATGGGAAAAAATTCTTTATGTAAATGATGAAGTTGGCGCTTGCGATCTCACCCTTGACCCCAATAATCCCCGCATTATTTATGCATCGACATGGCGCATTAAGCGCACACCTTATAGTCTCGAAAGTGGCGGTGAAGGTTCTGGACTTTGGAAGTCCACCGACGGCGGTGATACCTGGAAAGAGATTACCAAAAACAAAGGACTGCCAGAAGGTATCGTCGGCATTATTGGCGTTACTGTTTCGCCACTAAATTCTGATCGCGTCTGGGCTTTAATTGAAAACCGAAAAGGTGGTTTATTTCGTTCTGAAGACGGCGGTAAAACTTGGAAAAAAACCAGTTCCGATAACAATCTTCGTCAGCGAGCTTGGTACTATACTCGAATCTATGCGGACACTGAAAATGAAGATATTGTCTATGTACTGAATGTTTCCTTCTGGCGCTCGAAAGATGGTGGTAAAACATTCAACAGAATTCGCACACCCCATGGCGATCACCACGATTTGTGGATTGATCCATTGGATGCAAAACATCTCATCATCGCCGATGATGGAGGCGGTCAAGTTTCTTTTGATGCGGGAGAAACATGGAGCACTTACCACAATCAGCCCACATCTCAATTCTACCGCGTTGATGTGGATAATCAATTCCCCTACCGCATCTATGCCGGGCAGCAGGATAACAGTACTGTGTCCATACCCTCCCGCACATCCGGTGGAAGTATAACAGAAGATGATTGGCATTCCGTTGGGGGCGGCGAAAGCGCCCATGTGGCGCCCCATCCTGAAAACCCCAATATTGTTTATGCCGGGAGTTACAGCGGATTTCTAACGCGCTATGACCATATTACCAAAGAACGGCGCAACATTACCGTTTGGCCGGACAATCCAATGGGCCACGGCGTAAAAGATATGAAATTCCGCTTCCAATGGAACTTCCCCATCGAGTTTGATCCCCACGATCCAAATACACTTTATGTGGGCTCTCAGCATTTGCATAAATCCACGGATGAAGGGCAAACATGGGAAGTAATCAGCCCCGATCTTTCCACAAATACCGTAACCATGCAGGATGAATCGGGTGGACCCATCACTAAGGATGACACTGGTGTGGAATATTATTGCACTGTTTTTGTGATTACTCCATCTCCTCAAGAGGAGGGTGTTGTTTGGATTGGTACTGATGACGGTCGTGTTCACATTACCAAAAATGGCGGCCAATCCTGGACGGACATTACACCTAAAAATATGCCCGAATGGGGTATGGTGAATTCCATCGATCAATCGGCCCACGATCCTGCCACAGCCTACATGGCAGTGACACGTTACAAATCTGATGATTTTAAGCCCTATCTTTTTAAAACAAACAATTACGGTAAATCTTGGAAAATGATTTCTAAAGGTATTCCCGATGATGCCTTTACCCGCGTTGTGCGGGAAGACCCCAAAAGAAAAGGACTCCTTTATGCAGGTACTGAAACAGGGATGTATATTTCTTTTGATGACGGCAAAAACTGGCAATCGTTTCAGTTAAATCTGCCCATCGTTCCCATTACCGATTTAGCAGTAAAAGAGAATGATCTTGTGGTGGGAACCCAAGGACGATCCTTTTGGATTTTGGACGACTTGACGCCCCTCCACCAATTGTCAGATAAAATTTCTAAATCTAAATCCCATCTGTATAAACCAAGGGTCACTTATCGCATGAGTGGAGGTAGCCGTTGGGGTGGATCATCATCCGCCGGGGCTAACCCGCCCAATGGTGTTATGACCTTCTACTATTTGAAAGATGAAATTGCCAAGGATGATACAATCACTTTGGAATACATGGAAGCGAATGGTGAAGTGATTAAATCATATTCAAATAAAAAGGCTAAAGATAAAAAAGGTCCAACTGTTGATGCTGAAAAAGGCATGAACCGCTTTGTTTGGAATACCCGATATCCCGATGCGAAAAAAGTGCCCGGCGCTGTTATGTGGGGCGGTTCTCATATGGGTCCCAAAGCTGTCCCCGGTGAATACAAAGTGCGCATGACTGTGAATGGCAAATCACAAACCCATTCATTTGTAATTGAAAAAGATCCCCGCATCAAAACAACACAATCCGATTTTGAAGCACAATTCGATTTGCTCATGGATATTCGCGATCGTACTTCCGAAATCAATGAAAAGGTCTTAACTATTCGTAGTATCAAAAAACAGGTCAATGCACTAACGGGATTAATGAAAGATTCCGGGTTTAAAAATGATGAAATCAAAGAAGCGGGAAAAGCGTTAGCCAAATCATTAACGGAAATTGAAGAATCTTTAATCCAGGTTAAATCCAAAAGTGGACAGGACCCATTAAACTATCCCATCAAACTGGATAATAAAATCGCATCCTTAGTTTGGGTGGTCTCCGGTGTGGATGCGCGCCCCACTGCACAATCTTATGGTGTGCTGGATGACCTTGTTTCAAAATCACAAGTCCATTACAAAAAATTGGATAAGGTACTCACGGATGATCTATTCAAATTCAATAATATGGTTAGCGATGCCGCAGTACCCGCTGTGATGATTGTACCGTCAGAAATGAGTAAAGAATACTAAAATAAGATTTCGAGAATTCAATTTATTAATACTCCCCGCCCCCGCATAATGCGGGGGACACCCCTCTTAAAAAAGGGGAATTATAAAGAATTCCTAAAATCTTTTTCTATTTTTTCATTCTTAAGTATTTTTGGGGTAAAGGATCCTCTTTGGTTTCTCCATTCCATAAAATACTGATAATCCACCAACGGTCATTGTCATGGATTAATTGAATACTGTTAATCCCCCTCGCAAAGGGCTTTTTATCATTGGCAGAATTTCGACTGTCATAGGTCGAAAAAATATGCGTGATGTGACGGTACTGTTCGGTGCGGCGACCGATCTCTCTTTCGAAAAATCCATCATCGACTAAAAATGGTTCCGCTCGTTTAATATAATCTTCCGGCGTCATGGCACGGGTGTCCACTTTTCCCTCTTTTGTCTTGCCCACAGAACGGAGTGTACCCGAAGCATGGAATAAATAACGAAATTTGTCCCAATCCCGAGCTTCCCCTTTTTCTCCAGAAATCACATCATAGAGTGCTTCAATTATAGCATCAAGTGATGCCACATCTTTTTCATAATTGGGTGGACTAGCTCCAAGGACTGTAACTGTGATGAGTAATAATAATATGGATTTCATTTTTTCCTTCCTAAAGTCTTTCATGGAAATTAGTCTCAATTGGGAATAAAATCCCCCTATCTATTAATATGAAAAATATGAATCAAATTCTCTGGACACCTACCCAAGATCGGATTGACGCTTCCCAAATGGATTCCTTTCGAAAACAGGTTAATACCCGTTTTCACATTAATCTGCAGGATTACCATGAACTTCACAAATGGTCCGTTTCAAATATTACGAATTTCTGGAAAGCCATCTGGGAATTCATGGCAATTGAATTTTCATCCGATTATACTCAAGTGGTAGATGATGAATCCAAAATGCCCGGGGCAAAATGGTTTGATGGTGCTCGCCTCAATTTTGCAGAAAATTTATTGAGGTTTCGATCCGATAAACCGGCGATCCATTTTAAAGGAGAAGATAATCCAGTCCGCACCCTTTCCTATAATGAGTTGTTTTATGAAGTAGAAAAACTGGCATCAGCGATGAAAAATATGGGAGTGCAAAAAGGTGATCTCGTGGCAGGGTTTATGCCCAATATGCCCGAAACCATTATAGCCATGCTGGCTACAACTTCTATCGGTGCCATTTGGTCATCATCATCTCCCGATTTCGGAATTAAAGGTGTTCTGGATCGATTCACCCAAATCAAACCGAAAGTTCTTTTCGCCGCCAATGGTTACTTTTATAACGGAAAACCATTTGACTCCCTTGAAAAACTGAACAGCATTTTGGATAAACTACCTTCTGTTAAGCAGGTGGTCATTACACCATACACAGAATTAGACCCTGATATTTCATCCGTAAAAAATGGTGTCATGTGGAATAACTTTCTTGATCCAACTCCGAAATCAATCGAATTTGAACAACTCCCTTTTGATCACCCTCTCTATATCATGTATTCCAGCGGTACAACGGGATTACCCAAATCTATCGTTCATGGTGCCGGCGGAACGCTCATTCAACATTTGAAAGAATTACGCCTCCATGGGAATATTGCTAAAGATGATACAGTATTTTATTTTACCACTTGCGGATGGATGATGTGGAATTGGCTCGTGAGTAATTTGGCCATCGGCGGCACCATTGTCCTTTATGACGGCTCACCTTTT
Source organism: Candidatus Neomarinimicrobiota bacterium (assembly GCA_018647265.1). NCBI lineage: Bacteria > Pseudomonadati > Fidelibacterota > Fidelibacterota bacterium. The sequence goes on from JABGTK010000101.1 coordinate 10,668, forward strand.
CATCCCAACCCCAATGCCATGTGGGACATGGTGGATGAACTTGGCATCACCCATTTTGGCACTAGCGCTAAGTTTATTGATGCTTGCAAACAGGAAGGCCTTTCGCCCAATGACACCCATTCTCTGGAATCCATTAAAACCATTTTCTCTACCGGATCACCATTGGTGAAAGAAAGTTTTGATTATGTGTATGAACATATTAAATCAGATGTTCAACTTTCTTCTATTTCTGGCGGGACTGATATTATTTCCTGTTTCGCCGGAGGAAATCCAACCTTACCGGTTCATCGTGGTGAACTTCAATGCATTGGATTGGGGATGGATGTGACTTCCTTTGATTTTAAAGGCAATGCCCTAGAAAATGAAAAAGGTGAATTAGTTTGTCGAAAAGCATTTCCATCCATGCCTATTTATTTCTGGAATGATGCAGATGGACAAAAATATCATGACGCTTATTTTGATGAATTCCCGGGCATTTGGCACCATGGCGATTTTATAGAAGTGAATGAACATGGAGGCGTTACCATATTTGGCAGAAGCGATGCCACATTAAATCCCGGCGGCGTTAGGATCGGCACAGCTGAGATCTACCGTGTGGTGGATGCTTTTGAAGAAATAGCAGATAGTTTGGTTGTTGGACAATCCGTCAATGGTGATGAACGTGTCATCCTTTTTATTATGTTAAATAAAGGGTCATCATTGACTGAAGAATTAATTACAAAAATTAAAAAATCCATTCGATCCAATTGCACACCAAGACATGTGCCCGCCATTGTTTTGGAAACGAAAGATATTCCTTACACTATCAATGGAAAGAAAGTGGAGATTGCGGTGAAGAAGGTTATCCAAGGTGAAGAAGTATCAAATAAAGATGCCTTGGCGAACCCGAAATCGTTGGAATTATATAAAAATTTGGCTGCGCTGTCCTATGATTTGTAGCATGCTATATATTTGCATAAAATAAATGGATACATTCAGCCACGCCCTTTGGGGCAGAGGATTGTTTGGATACCGTGGAAAACCGTGGATGGCACTTTTCTTTGGTGCCTTGCCGGATCTTGCTTCTTTTGGTATTCTGATTGTTGTTCGAATTTTATCGGGAGAATTTCAATTCGGTGGCACACCATCAGCCGAGACGATTCCATGGTGGGTGTATATCAATTACGATATATCACACAGTTTTATCAGCGCATTTTTATGTATCGGCATTGTTTATAGATATAGAAAGGATTTGGCCTTTGCCATGCTCGGTTGGCCCTTCCATATTTTGTTGGATTTTCCTTTTCACTCCAAAGCGTTCTTTCCCACAAAACTATTGTGGCCGCTTACTGACTTTTCATTCGATGGTATCCCATGGTCCCGGCCGGAAATATGGTTTCCCAATTTGGCGGGAATTATAATTTTATTTATTTACAGGAAATATAAATCATAACTGTAGAGGCGTCCCTATAAATCGGGACGTCTCTACATCATATTTTAATTAAACTTGCTTAGGATTCCCACCAAGTCTGCAACTCGGTTGGAATAACCCCATTCATTATCATACCAATTCAGTGTTTTGACCAAACTGCCTTCAATCACTTTGGTGAATGGTGCATCAAATATGGATGAATGTGGATTTCCTATAATATCCGTGGAAACAACAGGCAGTGTGGAATATTCAACCACATTACGCATGCCTTTACTTTGGGATGCTACCAAAACAGCTTCATTAATTTCATCTACAGTCACATCTTTACCCAATCGGAATACGCTGTCTACAACAGAACCGTCCGGAACAGGCACACGCATAGCAATTCCATCCAGTTTACCTTTCAATTCCGGCAATACTTTACCCACTGCTTTGGCCGCGCCAGTAGTAGTTGGAATAATATTTTCAGCAGCAGCACGACTGCGGCGCCAATCGGAGTGAGGCACATCCGCCAATCTTTGATCGTTAGTATAAGCGTGGATTGTATTAATCACCCCATATTCGATGCCAAAATTGTCATTCAAGATTTTCGCCATAGGTGCCAAACAATTGGTGGTACAACTGGCATTAGAAATAATCTTATGATCAGCAGTTAAGCCACCATCATTCACACCGATAACCAAAGTATAGTCAATTTCATCCTTAGATGGTACCGTAAGAATAACACGTTTGGCGCCAGCATCAATATGCTGTTGAATCTGAGATCGTTCACGGAAGATACCTGTTGCTTCAATAACCACATCTACATTTAAATCATTCCATGGCAATTGTGAGGGATCCCTTTCAGCCACCATTTTAATCTTGTTATTCGATGTTTTCATTACATCACCATCCAGGGTAACCGTATCCTCGAAACGACCCATCACTGTATCATATTTCAACAGGTAAGCAAGGGCATCGTTATCAGCAATATCATTGATAGCTACAACAGAAATATTTTCCCTACTATTAAGGATTCTGAATACAGAACGGCCAATGCGTCCAAATCCATTTATCGCAACTCTCATATTAAGACTCCCCCAAGGATGCGTAAGCATCGGCTAATTCTAAAATTCGATTGGCAAATCCCCAACCATTATCAAACCAGGAAATTGTTTTTAACAGTTTTCCAGATGCCATCATTGTGGCTTGGCTGTCAAAAACCATGGTGTCGCCACTACCAATGGCATCACTAGAGACTATTGGATCTTCTGTATATCCAATAATATCCCGCAGGCCATTTTCACTGGCAGCTTTAAAGGCGGCATTGACTTCTTCAATTGAAGGCATTTTTTCCATTTCTGTGGTAAGGTCGATACATGAGCCATTGGCCACGGGAACATTGATGGCCATGCCGGTGAGTTTGTTCTTGAATTGGGGCATGAGTTGGGAAACGTAATCCGGTGCCCATGTTTCATTGGGAATGATATTCTCAACAGCAGACCGACTTCGGCGTAAATCAGAACGGGCGGCATCGGCCAATGGCTGATCCGATGTATAAGCGTGAACAGTTGTCATCATAGCCTGTTTCACACCAAATGCATCGTCTAAAACTTTGAGCATAAGAGCCAAAACTTGTGTCGTGGCGGAGGTAGTTGAAATAATCTTGTCATCACCATGGATTTCTCCATCATTCAATCCTTTGATAATGATACGGTCAACTTCATCAATGGGCGGTTTTGATACCAATACCCGCTTGGCACCTGCATCCAAATGGAGTTGAAGTTTATCCCGGTGACGGTAAGCGCCAGTGGTGTCAATGACCACATCTACATCAAAGGCATCCCAGGGGATTGTCCCTGGTGTTCCACCGGCCAATAGCCGAACGGAATGATTATCATACTTAAGGTAATTACCATCCAATGCAATCTCATCATTCATTGAACCATGGATTGAATCACGAACCAATAGGTAATGCATTGCTTCTACATCACCAAGGTCGCTAATAGCAACGAAGTCGAATTTGGGGTCTCTATAGCCTAAACGGAAAATATTCCGACCAATGCGGCCAAAGCCAAAAAGCCCCACTCTTAAAGGTTTATTCATAGAATATCCTAATATTTTTAAGTGGTTTTTATAATTTTATTAAAATGCTACACCGTCGACCAGTAAAGTTACTTCAATTTTATTTATGAGTAAAAGCATTAAAATTAAATTCGGTATAAACTTTATTTATAATCTAAAAATAAAATTGGATGCACAGAAGACAGCGCGTATTTAATTGAATAAAAAAAGTTAATTCAAAATTAACAGGGTTCCTTATACATGCTGTCATAGACTAATTCCACCTTTTTTATTGTCCCTGTATCAAGGCAATAAATATCACATTCGGCAAATGGTTTTGCATAAATATGTAAGCTAACTGCTGGTTGTTCAAACACATTTTCTACAGAGTGAATTTCAGCTGGTCCGTCCAAATAGCCCTTTTCACCTTTTACCAAATCTAGCATCGAAAGGGTGAGAGGCTTTTCAGAATCCAATTGATAATTGCACACTTGCAATGCACCTGCTTCTACTCGCATCCAGCATTTTTCACCTTCATGACCGTGGATGGGTGCCTTCTGACCTGCTTGCCAACAAACGATTATAATTTCAAAGTCATCGTCTTTGTGTACCAGGTGGCGGGCATATTTATCTATTTTGAATTTTTTATAATCATTCAGATCTGTTTCGGACAATATATATTGCCTTAATAGTTTAGAAATTTCCGGTACAGGAAAATCCTGACGGGCATATTCTTTTAATTGGCTGATTAATTTTTCCATAAATTTATTCTTTCTATATTATTATAACTTAATCTTCAAAGAATAATCCTACTCCATCAGTAGGCAAATCTTGAAAGACAATTAAGTTTTACCATAGATCCTAATTTTGATGAATCATTATCAAACATAAGATACATAATCCGGTATATAGGCTTCTTTTCGAATGGTTTGCTCAATATTTTCAGGCCTGGGAACTTGTGCTAAATTATTATCAAACACGTATTCTGCAATAGCTATTGCAATCTGAATTGAGATTTCACGAATATTAGTTAATGGTGGATAAAGCCGTCCTTCATCAAAATCGGAAAAACTAACCATGGCCCCCAAGGTTTGAGCCGCAATAATTAACATTTCATCGACCACACGAGAGGCTCTTGATATGACGATTCCCATGCCCAGACCAGGAAAAATATATGCGTTATTTCCTTGCCCAGAATAAAATGTTTTCCCCTTGAATTTTACTGGATTAAAGGGACTTCCACTGGCAAATAAAGCCTTTCCGTCTGACCATTTATAAGCTTCTTCTGCAGTACATTCAGACTTAGTTGTGGGGTTAGATAAAGCAAAAATAATTGGATTCTCATTATTTTTAGCCATTGCTTTTATAACTTCTATTGTAAACACATTTGGTTGACCAGCTACACCAATAATTACAGTAGGTTTTATTTTTTTTACTACCTCAAGAAAATTGGTTTCTCCCGTTATTGAATGGGCAAACTTTTCTTTATTCACGGTTAAATGATCTCGCCCTTTTACCACTAATCCCCGAGAATCAAATAGATATATATTCTCCCGTGAATTCTGAGGAGAAACGCCTGCCATTTCCTTTGCAGTTGCAATATCCTCTGCAATACCTATTGCTGCTGACCCCGCACCGTAAAATAAAATACATTGTTCTGAAAGAGACGACTCTAGATTTTTCATTGCAGTGAATAACCCAGCTAAAACGACGCTACCGGTTCCTTGGATATCATCATTAAAAGAACAATAATCATACCGGTATTTTTCTAATAATCGATACGCATTTTGATTCGCAAAATCTTCAAACTGAACCAAAGCATTCGGAAATACTTTTGAAACTGCATCCATAAACTCATCTATCAATTGATCAAATTCGTCCCCAACTATTCTTTTATGTCTTAATCCAATATAAAGCGGATCCTCAAGTAGTACATTATTATTAGTGCCCACATCAATTGTGATAGGTATCGTTTTTCTTGGATCGATACCTGCGCAGACTGTATATAAAGATAGTTTTCCTACAGGAATTCCCATTCCATCAGCACCTAAATCTCCTAACCCTAAAATACGCTCACCATCAGTAACAACAATTACATCTATTTCATTTCTTGGCCAATTTTTGAGTATAGTTTCAATACATCCTTTATCGTTATTTGAAATGTACATTCCTCGAGGTCGGCGAAAAATATGACCATATTCCTGGCATGCCTGACCAACAGTTGGCGTATATATAATGGGTAAAAATTCTTCTATCTCATCCATTATTAATCGATAAAATAATGTTTCATTTCTATCCTGCAGAGACATGAGATAAATATATTTTGCCATATCTGTTTCGAGAGATCGAACGGTTGACAAAACCTTCATTTTTTGTTCGGATTGTGTCGAAATATGAGGTGGCAACAACCCTTCTAATTTCAATAATATTCTTTCTTTAGAAGAGAAGGCTGTCCCCTTATTCAATAAAGGATTGTGCAATAAATCCACACCTTTCACATCCTTTTGGATATTTTTCATATTTTTGCTGTAATTCTCATTTTTATCTTATTCTATTTTTCAGAAATACAATCAACTTGATTACATTTCTCCTGCACTAACAGAACTATGCTCATTATCCAACCAGTCTCCAATAAAAGTATGGGCTGATCTCAACTCTTCTAAAGATGCTGCCATTACAACCATATCTTGCTCATGTCCTTCTTGATCCTGGACATAATTTGGTAGTACTCCTCCTATTTTAAATCCTAAATGGGTGTATATATTCATTAAATCTTTTTGGGGGCGCATAAATTTAGTGGTTATTTTTTCGAGTTTTTTACTGTGGGCTATATCAAATATATCTTTAGCCATGGCATATTGAATCCCCTTCCCAAGCTGATCTTTTGGTACTACCATACGTAAATATGCTGAACTACTTTTCCATGAATCAGAACTAATCGCCAAGGATGAATCTCCAACAATTTTACCGTCCATTTCAGCTATCCGCCTTATCACTTTTCCCGACTCTGATTCTTTTGCTCGTTCTATTAAATGATTTTTGTCAGTTACATCACTTCGAAAGTAATTCCGCTTTGATTCAGGTATTTCATTAAAAAATGTTACTGAATTTTGGAAATCCTCCGAAGATAAATCTTTAATCACAATAATAGATTTGTCTTTTAATATAAATGTTTTTGTCTCCATTTAAATAACTCCTGCTAATTCTTGAAGAAGACGCCAATTAGCCAATCGATCAGCTTGGGAAGATTTCATAATGTCATCCGGTTTACCATTCTGGTCAAAATGTTTCGCAAATCGTCCTTCTGATCTGGCAAAAGTTATAAAGTCTGTGGCTTCATCCGTTTTAGGATTCACATACCAATCTTTATTTTTTGCAGGGTTTCCTTGCAGTGAGAGTCGCTCAGAAATGCGCTCCCCTTTTGAAGGATCATAAATAAAAATAGGGAAAGCTCGAGAGTCTGCAGCAAGCTTTGCCTGTTGCATAGCCATATCATCCGCCACACCATGTTCTGGCTGGCAAGTTGTATAAACATTAATGACTGAAGGGCCTGGATATTCATTGGCAGCCATAATTGCCTTGTAAAAATGATTCGTATGAGCAGATGTTGTTTGGGCTACAAATATATCGGGATGCATCATACATAAGTTTGCAATTTCTTTTCGTTTTTCTGTTTTGCCACCGAGGACTTTTCCCACCACCGACATTTTAGCATCCTGACCTGTAAAAGTAGCTGTGGATGTCTGTCCGCCTGTATTTGAATATACTTGCGTATCTAATATGAGTACGTTGATATCCATGCCGGATGCCAACATGCGAGACATTGCTTGGAAACCAATATCTACCATAGCACCATCACCACCAATAGCCCATAGTTTTTTCTCTTGCCATCCCATCTGATCCCAACGCGCTCGGATACCCATAGCATCCGCAGATACATTTTCAAAAAGAGAATTGGTCCAAGGTACTAAAAATGGATTATAAGGATAGGTTGACCCATAAACTGTATTGCATCCTGTAGCTGCAACCAGACCAATACTCTCTTTTCCATAAACAAATCCCGTGGCAGCAAGCATCATCCTCAAGGCTGTTCCCTCTCCACACCCCATACAAGATCCGGCGCCACCAGTATAAAGCATAGAATCGCTGGCAAGCATCATATCTACTAATACTCGTTCGTTTATATATTCTGATGGGGTGTCTCCCAATTCATTAAAAAAATCAAAGGCTGTTTGATAGGTAGGTATTGTATTATCCACTTTGGTAATCATGGACAAGGCTTCATGATCTCCACAGGCATCTACACACTCTGCACATCCTTTACATTTAGTCGGATCAATAAAAATGCCAAACTTTGCCGGTTCTTTCCCTTGTTTCGAAGGCACCTTAGAAAATTTATTGGTATCTGCCCATTGGTTTAATATCCATCCTTTAATTTCACCTGATTCCAATTTGTCTATGGTTTTATTCAGTTGAGATTCAGGAATAGCTTTTCCAAGAATAGCCGTATCAGGGCATTGGGTAACACACTCCATACAAGCAACACAATTATCTGATGTGAATTCAGGAATATCCGGCGCAATATAACTGAAGTCACGAAGCGCTGCTGTTCCTGAAGGGATTATACTCCTCGCTACCGATTCATCTGCTGGAAGACCTTCTTCTGCCGTTCCGTTATTATAAGCACCCACAATTCTTTCATTAAAATCTTCAACATCTAAAACGTTGAAAGCTGTCTTTTTATTTAGTTCTGAAACTTGAATGCTCATGCTACAACTTCCTTTGAATCTTTTTGTTTGACTTCAAAAACTTCATTAAATCCCCGTTTAACTGCATTTAAATTGTCTTGAACAACTTGTTCGCCTCGTTTTCCAAAATATTTTCTCAAAGATTTTTCAACACCATCCATTAAATCATCTTCACTAATATCAGATCGTTCCAAAAAAGGCGTCGCTTTTAAGAAAATCCCTAATAATACAATCCCTTGCATCCTTTGGATTAAATCAGGTCGAGAAGAAACATCTTTCGCAATTTTAACCGTATCCAATGCTAATACTTTAATCTTATTTTTTTTTATGGTTTTTTGGGCCCATTTCGGAAAATCACACCATATTTCACTAGATTCTGTCTTGGGTGACTGAACAAAAAGCATTCCCCCCTCCTGAAGTCCTTTTAGAGGGTTCGCAAGATTAAAAGCATTCACATCATTGAGTGGAACAAATTCAACAAATTCAAGTTCGTTATGGGTTTTTACTCGTTTCGGACTCACAGTTAAATAATATGTTGTTGGAAGCCCTTTTTTCTCCGAACCATATTTCGGATAGGCTTGGACATACATATCAAAAAGATCCGCAACAATTGTTGCGATAATTTTATTGGTGGTTACAGAGCCATATCCACCAACGGAATGCCCCCGCATAGAGAATGTACCATCACATCTTATATCTGTTGATTCACCTGCATTTATAGCGAGATCATGCTGAATGCCAATCGCAAAATACTTTTTATCATCTTTTATCATATTTTCGACTACGGCAATAATGTCATCAGGGCGGACATCTCTAGAACCCAACCCTGCTGAACCTGAGTAAATCTTTGGTACTCTAATTTTTCCACTTTCATCTGGCTGAAGATTATCTGCGAAGGACGATTTAATCTCCATAGTGAGCGGGTTACTTTCAGCCAATGGATTATCCATCCTTTCTAACACAGAAAATGCATTTACATTTTTTAATGCTTCTACAATTTGTTTTCCAGGAAATGGACGAAATGATGTCACATGAACAATCCCTACTTTAATATTTTTTTCTAACCGAAGGTAATCCACAGCCGATTCTGCTGTTTCAATCATGGACCCCATACCCACTATGGCATATTCAGCATCATTCATTTTATATTGTGAAATCATTCCATATTCACGGCCTGTTAATTTTTTGAAATCCGTCATTGCATCCAAAAGGGATTGTTCAATTTTATCTGTATAAACCCGTTGAGCAATTTTCCCTTTCATGTACGAATCTTGATTTTGAACAACCCCGGTCATAATCGGATGATAAGGGTCCATCAAATTCACAAGTTTATCCTGAGGTTTACCTACAAAATCATCCATCATTTCAGGCTCATGTAATTTTACATTTTCAATAGTATGTGTAGTTAAAAATCCATCCATTATATTTAGAAAAGGCGTGTGGGTATCTTCGGCCACGCGCCGGCAAATTAAAGCTAGATCCCCTGTTTCTTGAGCATTCTTAGCAAATAGCATACCCCACCCTGTATCCGTAACAGCCATAACATCATCATGCCCTGCGTGAACATTTAAAGAGTGAGATGTAAGGGCTCGGGCTCCAATATGAAATACAACTGGAAGCCGCTTGCCCGAAATTGTATAGAGGACTTC
>JABGTK010000102.1 GCA_018647265.1 Candidatus Neomarinimicrobiota bacterium
ATCGTTTCACGAGGGAAGTCAAAAGAACCATCTGTTTTATAGGATAGTTGTTGTCCTTTGGGGAGAACAATAAAACGCGATTTTAACGCATAATCCGTAAATAATTTAGCAGATACATCATATGGCATTACGCCACTTGCAGGATTCTGATCCGCCATATTTCCCAGAAAAAATCCATAATCTGATAGCTTTGGTTTTGCATATTTTAGAGGATTTCCGCCCATTAGAATTGAAAAAAGGAGTAAAACCCAAGAAAGGGTTTTACAGGTACTTTTAATCATAAACAGCGCCGTGGTTGATACCGCAATTGTGGATGGAACTGTCTTCGGAAAAATTAGAAATAAATGGGGAATACCATTTTTCAAAATTATGCTCAATATCAATATTAGTGAAGCTGGCACGACCATTGTTTTGGATGCATAATCCTGATTCAATATTTGGGTCCTGCATGCCATCATAAATAATATCCGGTGTATTGCGGCCGTATTTAATAGCCAGAAGTTGGCCAATCTCAAAATCCAAAGTAGGTAAGCCGGCTTCACGTTCATAATTATTATTATAAATATGAATATCGGATGTATAAGGATTATAAATACTATCATTGATGGCTTCTTCAGTGATGAAATAACTCACAATTCCTGTTCCAATACTTTTATTGTTTCGGATCATATTTTCATAAATGTGAACATTGCTGGTAGCCAAAACCATCACGCCAGTTCCCGGTAGAACTTTACCAACGATATTTCCTGGCGGTGCGAAGTTGGTCAAATTATTATTTTCCACCAGATTACGATAGATATGAATATTATCACCTTTTTTTTGAACAAGGTCCGGGAGGTCAAAAATCAAAATACCGCCAGTATTATCGTAGGAATGGTTATCATAGACTTCTGCATTGATGGAATTTTCAATTTCGATTCCAGCCACATTATGATAAGCCTTTGAATTACGAACCACAATTTCTTTCGATTGTCCCACATATATACCAGCATCAGAGGCGCCAATGGCCACAGAATATTCTATCAATACATTTGTGCACTGGACGGGGTAAAGGCCGTAGGCACCATTGGTTGGTTTCGGACCATCCGTCCATTCGGCCGTTACACCTCGAAATACAATACCATCCACATATTGCGCCTTGATGGCATCACCCTTGGAATCTTGAACAGCGAAGTCTTCCAAAATAATATTTTTCGAATTGGTAATACTGATACCTTGGGCACCCTCAGTTTGATCTGCAAAAGAGAGGATTGATCGATCCATCCCTAAGCCGTGAATGACGAGATTTTCTTTTCCTTCAATAGATAATGTGCCGAAAATTTTATGAATCCCCGCGGGAATGGTAATGGTGTCGCCAGGTTCAGCTAAAATAAATTGGGTCTGGAGTTCCTTCTCGATTCCGGCAAAAAGGAATTGAGTCAGTAAAAAGAGTAGGGCGATGCTTCGTGTGGTTTTCATGGAGTTTGTGCTGCTTAGTTCAATAATTGGTATGGGGATTCTATTCGTCCCGCAGCCATTAAGTCAATAGGTGAAATAAAAAAATATGTATCTTATGAAATACATAAAAAATCAAAAAATAAGCTATTTTACAAAAAATCTATAGAATGAAATTCAAAACACAATTTAATTATTGAAATGGGTACACACGATAATCAATAATTTATATCATTTAGCGTGTATCGTTTTTATTCTGGGTGGTATAGGTTAGGCAGCGCCACGACTTTGGAGATAACTATCATAATTGCTGTTGTACTCCAATACTTTTCCCGGAGTCAGTTCAATGATGCGCGTGGCTAAGGATGAAACGAATTCTCTATCATGGCTAACAAAGATCAAAGTGCCGGGAAAACTACCCAAAGCGCCATTTAAGGATTCAATCGATTCCATATCTAAATGATTGGTTGGTTCATCCATAATAATCACATTGGGACGTTGAAGGGTTAATTTACCAAACAACATCCGCCTTTGTTCACCGCCAGAAATAACCCGAACTGGTTTGTTAATATCATTTTGTGAAAATAATAAACGTCCCAGCGTACCACGGATTACTTGCATATCGTCACCATCTTGTCGCCATTGGTTCATCCAGTCAAGAAGTGACATATCTGAATCAAAATCTGCACCATGGTTTTGCGCAAAATAACCAATGCGAGCATTATCGGACCATTTAATATCACCACTGTCCGGTGAAAGGTTATTTACCAAACATTCCAAGAGTGTGGTTTTTCCAATACCGTTAGGACCAATAATCGCAATGCGTTCACCGCTTTCGATTAACAGATTGTAATTTTTAAAAAGGGTAAGGTCGTCGTATCCTTTATTTAATTTTACTACTTCAACAGCAGTATTAAAAATTTTCTTATCCTGATCAAAACGGATATAGGGATAAACACGGCTTGAATTTTTAATATCATCTAGTTTGATTTTGGTAATTTGATTAGCTCGGGAGGTAGCTTGTTTTGCCTTTGATGCATTGGCTGAGAAGCGTTTTACAAAGGCTTGCAATTCAGCGATTTGCGCTTTTTTCTTTGCGTTATCGTCTATTAACTGTTGCCGTGCTTGAGTAGCGGCAGTCATAAAGTCGTCATAATTTCCTGGGTAAAGACGAAGTTCACCATAATCCAAATCGGCCATGTGTGTACAAACACTGTTGAGGAAATGACGATCATGAGAAACAATAATCATAGTACTATTTCGCCGTGTTAAAATATTTTCTAACCAACGAATTGTATTGATATCCAGATTATTGGTAGGCTCATCTAGTAGTAAAATATCAGGATCTGCAAATAGTGCTTGGGCCAGCAAAACTCGCAATTTCCAACCGGGGGCAATAGCGCTCATTAATCCTTCATGTTGTTCCAATGGAATACCTACACCTAATAATAAATCGCCGGCACGGGATTCAGCGGTATAGCCATCTAACTCAGAAAACTCCATTTCAAGATCGCCAACTTTCATAGCTTCCTCTTCACTCATATTGGGAAGAGCATAAATACGTTCACGCTCCTGCTTGATTTTCCATAATTCGGCATGTCCCATAATGACACAATCGATGACAGTCATTTCTTCGTAGGCAAACTGATCCTGGCCTAATTTAGCCATTCGGTCATTTTTATCAATCGTGACAACACCGGTAGTGGGATCCTCTTCTCCAGATAGAATTTTCATTAAGGTAGATTTTCCGGAGCCGTTTGCGCCGATTAGGCCGTATCTATTTCCTTTGCCAAAAGTAACAGATATATGTTCAAAAAGAGGTTTGGCACCAAATTGGATAGAAATGTTTGCGGTTGAGATCAAAATAATTCTCCGGGATTTTACTGTAATGTTTAAAAGCCACCCGGATTTATGATTCAATCAATAGAAAATATTTAGCCGGAAATGGGGTCGGGAATTTAAGGCTTTTGTATTGCCATTTCAAATTAACAAAGTTGGATTAAAAAATAGAAATATATTGGACTTTTACTGTTGAAGATGCATTTTGATTTTTGTTTGGTAATTGGTGTAATGGATATAATTCCCGGTCATCCACAAAACATAATCATTTTTTCCATTATAGCCACGGGGAGAAACGGGACGTGCATTTAATTGCGTTGATTTTTTAGTGATTGACAGGAAAGACCATGAGGCACCATTGTCAACGGTCGTCCATTTTTCAATTTCAAACTGACCATCCACCATACGGGAGAGATATACTGAGGATGGATCAGATTGGACTAAAGATATGCCTCCTGAATAATGAGATTCAAACTCATTTTTTCCATCCGGAGTTTCGGGAAACCAGCGACCACCGGGCGTAATCTCCACATCAAGCCAGAACTTTCCCGTCCATCGGGCGTAGGCATAACGATGATCCGTTTCGGATGGCAAACGGGTATATGCGATGACCGGATTTCCATCTTCATCCAATGCAATATCCCAAACCCAAGCACGGATGCCGGTTAGTTTTCCGTTATATACTATATCACTATTGGCATGACTTACAGGGAGGTTTTCCATTAGTCCAATTTGCTTCCCGTTTGCGGTGAAGAACTTTCCATTTTCATATTTCATATAATAGACTGAATTAAGTGGTTCATTCCGTGGATGACCGTTGGTAAAGGTAAAGTGGATAGATGATTTTCCATCCGAAACAACTTTTAAATAGGGGCGAATCGTTTTGGCTTCACGGCCTGCTTCTTGAATTAAAATTTTAGGCTCGCTCCAAATCTTTCCGTCTTTGGAGGTAGAAAAAGTGGGCTTCCAACTGGGGCCGCGCCAAAATACATAATATAATTTTTCATCACTTAAATAGACGGGGTGATTATAGGAGATATTATTTGTATTTGAAATGGTTACTTCATCTTCCCATTGGGTAATATCTTCAGGATTTACTGATGTACGGCAGTGCAGACCAACTTTGCCGTGTCGTGCATAAAATACCATCAATCGGTTGTCGGGAAGAACGAGAATTGACCCAACATTATGATCATCCGAATCCCAATTTGTTTTAAGCGTATGGGTTATGGTTTCTTGCGTTTTGTGATCATAAGAACCAATTTGAAGCGTGCCGTCACTGGTCATCCATTGGGCATAGGTTTTTTCATGATGGCCATTAATATAAACTGCTCGTGGGTCTTGATACCAACACCAAGCGCCGTCTTGGGATAATGTCAGATTAGGTGATTGAACGGAATTGTTATAATTATTATCTTTAGAATTCTTTTTAGGTATCGTGCCCGTACAACCGTATAAAAATATCCCACATGCCAAAATGGTGATAAATAAAATGGGAAATGATTTAATTTCATTTTTCATAGATAAATTCCTTTAAGCTATATACCGCTTATATGAACTTAATCAACAAAAACAGGATACAGCAAGTACCGTCTAAACCGGGTGTTTACTTTTTCAAGAATGAAGAAGGAGGCATTATTTACATCGGGAAGGCTAAGAATCTTCGTAATAGGGTGCG